>DASYUH010000078.1 GCA_036001465.1 Candidatus Polarisedimenticolia bacterium | reverse complement strand
GTCACCGCCATCCTCGAATTGAGCCGCCATTCGCCGCCGACTCCGATCGCCCCGGTTCCCCGCAGGTCGAGCGCATCCAGGTAGTTGGTGCGCGTCACGTAGGTGGGCACGAGCATGAGCGACAGGTGGTCGCCGAAGCGGCGGGCCAGGACGGCCTGCGCGCCGTAGCGGTTCCGGTTCACGCCGATCGTCTCGCGCAGGTTCGAGAAGCTCCCGCGCAGGGCCAGCGACAGCGGAGCGCCCCCGGGGCTCTGGCGGACCGGCACCCACTTGGAGTACGCCTCGAAGTCGTGCTGCAGATTGGTGCGCCTGAGCCCCACGTCGACGGTCTCCCCCAGCCCGAAGGCCAGGCCGATCGAAACCCAGGCGTCGGTGTCAAGCCCGTAGAAATCGTGGCTGCCCGCGTCCCCTGCCGGCGCCTTGAACCGGTGCAGGATCCGGAACTCGAGGACGTGCCTGCCGAGCGGGTCGGAGGTCGGCAGGTTGACCAGGGCGCTGTCGTGGAACGAACGCGGCGCCGAGGCCGCCGGCTCGGTCGACGGTGGCTCGGGCCAGCGGTCGGCGGGGAAGGCCTCGATCCAGCCGCGGACCAGCGCGATCTCCTCGGCGCTCAGCGGATCCATCGACAGCGGCATGCGCGGACCGCGGTAGTGCCCCTGATCGGCGGGGAGGAGCTTCAGGAACAGCAGGCTCCGCTCGGGGGAGCGGGGCACGACGCGCAGCAGGCGGGACTCGGTGCGCGCGCGGACGTTCACCGCGGTGGCGTAGATCTGGCCGACCTCGAGCCGCAGCCCGGCCCTCGCTTCGGGGCCGACATGGCAACCCGGCAGGGCGCAGCGGGACTGCAGGAGCGGACCGACGCGCGCGAAGCGATCGGCCTCGTCCGCGGGAGCGATTTCGGGAGAGGGGATCGCCGGGGGCTCACCCTCGAGCGACGGAGCCTCTTGCGAGCTCCGGGCCAGGAGGCGCACATAAGGGAATCGATCGGCCCCCGCCGCGTGGGACGCGCAGAGGGCCAGCGCCAGGAGGAAAAGCGGCAGACTCTTAGATATCCGACGCACCTTCGTTGATCCAGTCCTTGATGAGCTGGATTTCAGCGTCCGGAAGATAGGGGGGCCCGTCGGCCGGCATCCGGGCAAAGAGGCCGTTGCCTTCGAGCTTGCGGATGATGTAGCTCAGTTCGCTGTGTTCGCGCTCCACCCGCTTCAGCAAGGGCTCCTGGGCGCTTTGCACATCGACGAGGTTCGCGTAGGAATGGCCCTCCTCGAGGCTGAGACCATAGGGCGCGGACGAGCCGGCGTGGCAGGAAGTCTTGGCGCAGCTCCGGCTGAAAATCCGCTGCACGTCGGAGAAGCTGATCGGCACGTTGGCGGGAGGAATGACCGGGACGATGTGGAGCGATGGGCTCTCGTTGGTGCACCCGGTCAGACCGGCCGCGACAGCGCCGAGCACGATGGCGCGACGACCCCAACCGCGGAAGCGCATCGGACGACCCCCTCGACATCGGCAATGCCCGTGTTCCTGACGGGTGAGCGTCAATCCTAGCACACGCCAGCCGGACGATTTCATGCTAGGTTTTCGCCCATGAGCCGAGCGGACAGGGAGACGCGGCAGGCCATCGTCGAGTTCATGGGGGCGCCGGGATACCGGCCGGCCACCGCGCGCGATCTGGTGCGACTCCTCCGGCTGGATCGGGCCCGCCGCCACGAGTTCAAAAGAATTCTGAAGTCCCTCCTCAACGACGACCTGGTGGTGAAGATCGGCAGCAACCGCTACGCGCTGCGGGAATGGGCGGCCTCCAGGGAGGCGTCGCGGCGGCACGTCGCCTCGGGGCGCCCCGGCGGGCGTCACGAGGCCCGGCAGCCGGCGCGAGCGCAGCCGCGCGGGCAGAAGATCGTGGCGGGTCGGATCCAGAGACACCCGCGCGGGTTCGGGTTCGTCACGCCGGATGCCGGCGGGCCCGACGTCTTCGTGCCGCCGCGAGGGGTCGGCGATCTGGTGGACGGCGACCGGGTCGCCGTGCGCATCGTGCGGGACGACGGCCGGGGCCGCGCCGAGGGGGAGGTCGTCCGGCTGCTCGAGAAGTCCCGCAAGCGGGTCCTGGGCCTCTACCGCGCCCGGGGCCCGGGATTGCGGGGCGGGACGGTGCAGGCCTACGACCGGCTGTTCGAGAGCGACATCGTCGTCGCCGAGGAGCAGGCCGGGAAAGCCGAGGACGGGATGGTCGTCGGCGTCGAGATCCTGCGCCCGCCCATGGAGCGACGCCCGGCCACGGGACGCGTGGTGGAGGTCCTGGGGTCCCCGGACGAGCCGGGAATGGACCTCAAGACGATCGTGCGCAAATACGACCTGAAGGTGGAGTTTCCTCCGGACGTCCTGGCGGATGCCGGCGCGGCCCCGGAGCGCGTCGCCGAGGAGGAGCTGCGCGGCCGGGAGGACTTCCGCGCCCTGCCGATCGTGACCATCGACGGAGAGACCGCCATGGACTTCGACGACGCGGTGCACGTCGCGAAGAACGCCGACGGGACCTACGTGCTTCAGGTTCATATCGCCGACGTGGCGCACTACGTGCGGCCGGAGAGCGCCCTCGACCGCGAGGCGTACGAGCGCGGCACGAGTGTCTACTTCCCCGGGACCGCGCTGCCGATGCTGCCGCACCGGTTGAGCAACGGCATCTGCTCCCTCAATCCCGGAGTCGATCGCCTGGTGCAGTCGTGCCTGATGACGATCGACGGGCACGGCAAGGTGACCGACTACCGGTTCGCCGACGGGGTCATCCGGAGCGTCGAGCGCATGACCTACACCAGCGTGGCGAAGATCCTGGTGGACAAGGACGCCGAGACGGCGGCGCGCTACCGCCCCCTGGTGCCGATGTTCCGGTTGATGGAGGAGCTGTGCGGCGTGCTCAACGGGAAGCGGCGGCGGCGCGGCAGCATCGACTTCGACCTGCCGGAGCCGGAGCTCCTCCTGGCGGCCACCGGCGAGATGACCGGCATCGTGCCCCTGGAGCGGAACGTGGCGCACCGGCTGATCGAGGAGTTCATGCTGGCGGCGAACGAGACCGTCGCCGGGCACATTTTCCGCGCCCGGGTGCCGTCGATCTACCGCATCCACGAGCGCCCCGATCCGAAGAAGCTCGAGGAGTTCGACGCCGTGGCGCAGGCCTTCGGATACCGCCTGGCGCGCCCGTTCGAGTCGATCGAGCCGCGCGCCTTCCAGGACCTCGTCGAGATGGCGAAGGGGCGCCCGGAAGAGCGCTTCCTGTCGAGGCTGATGCTGCGCTCGATGAAGCAGGCGCGCTACCATCATCAGCGCGACATGCACTTCGGCCTGGCGGCCTCGTGCTACACCCACTTCACCTCGCCCATCCGCCGCTATCCGGACCTGATCGTGCATCGCATTCTCCGCCGGGTGCGCCGGCCCGCGCCCCTGAGCGATCGCGAGCGCCGGGGCCTCGAGGACTTCCTGCCGGAGGCGGCGCTGCACTCGTCGCGCATGGAGCGGAACGCCGATGACGCCGAATGGGAGCTGGTGGAGTGGAAGAAGACCGCCTTCATGGCCGAGCGCGTCGGCGAGGAGTTCGACGGCTTCATCCTCTCCGCCCACCCGTTCGGCCTGTTCGTCGAGCTGCAGGAGTATTTCATCAGCGGCCTGGTCAAGATCGAATCGCTTCCCGGCGATCGCTACCGCTTCCTGGAGAAGAAGCAGATCCTGAAAGGGGAGCGGTTCGGCCGGGTGTTCAAGCTGGGAGATCGCGTCCGAGTGCGTGTCGACCGCGTGGACCAGTTCCATCTCAGGGTGGAGTTCTCGCTCGCGGAGAGCGGCGACCCGGCACCGCCGGGACGCCGGCGTCGCGGGCGGGCGGGAGCCTGATCCATGCCGGCCGGGTACGAGTTCTTCGAGCACACGGCCGACGCGGGGGCCGTGGTCCGGGGAGCCACGCTGCCGCGACTGTTCGAGCACGCCGCCTGCGCTCTGTTCGACCTCGTCTGCGACAGGCGGACGGTGCGTCCCCGGCGCGCGGTCCGCATCGCGGTCGAGGGCTCGAGCCTCGAGGATCTGCTGGTTCGCTGGTTGAGCGAGCTCCTCTACCGGCTGGAGACGGAAGGGATCCTGTTCTCCTCGTTCAAGGTCGAGCGGGTCGATCGCCTGCGATTCCGCGCCCGCGGCACGGCGCGGGGAGAGCCGATCGACCGGGCGCGTCACCAGCTGCGACGCGAGATCAAGGCGGTGACCTACCACCAGATCCGCCTGGTGCGCGGCCGGAGCGCCTGGAGGGTCCGCATCGTGTTCGACGTCTGAGAGGGAGCGAGACATGGCGAAGCCCGTGGCGATCGAGACGGAACGACTCGACGAGTGTCGCGTCCGCATTCCGGCCCGGGGGGCGATGAACGTTCCGGGACTGGTGTTCGCCGACGAGCGCCTGATGCAGGGGATCCGGGAAGACCAGGCCCTGCAGCAGGTGGCGAACGTGGCCTGCCTTCCCGGCATCGTGCGCGCCTCGGTCGCGATGCCCGACATCCACTGGGGATACGGCTTCCCGATCGGCGGCGTGGCGGCGTTCGACCTGGACGAGGGGGTCATTTCGCCCGGCGGCGTCGGGTACGACATCAACTGCGGAGTCCGCCTCCTGCGATCCGGTGTGACCACCACGGAAGCCGAGGGGCGGCTCCGGGACCTCGTCGAGGCCCTGTTCCGCAACATCCCGACCGGGGTCGGGTCGCACCGCAAGGACCTCAAGCTCGACGCCCGCGGCGTCGACCGCGTGCTGGCCGGCGGGGCCCCCTGGGCCGTGAAGAACGGCTTCGGCGACGACGCCGATCTGGCGCATATCGAGGAAGGGGGATGTCTCGAGGGGGCGCAGCCCGGACAGGTCTCCGATCGGGCCAGGGAGCGCGGCCGGCCGCAGCTCGGCACGCTCGGCTCGGGAAATCACTTCGTCGAGGTCCAGAGAGTCGAGACGATCTACGACGAGCCGGCGGCCCGCGCCCTCGGTCTGGAGCAGGACGCGCTCGCCATCTCGATCCACACCGGCTCGCGCGGCCTGGGATACCAGGTGTGCGACGATTTCCTGCAGGTGATGCTCCGGGCATCCCGCGACTACGGGATCCACCTGCCCGACCCGCAGCTCTGCTGCGCGCCGGTCAAGTCCGAGGAGGGGAAGCGTTACATCGGCGCCATGTACGCCGCGGCGAACTTCGCGTTCGCCAACCGGCAGGTGATCACCCACTGGGTGCGGCAGTCGTTCGAGGAGGTGTTCCAGAAGGGCCCCCGGGCCCTCGGCATCGAGGTCGTCTATGATGTCTGCCACAACATCGCCAAGGTGGAGACCCACCTGGTGGACGGGAAGGAGCGCAGGCTCTGCCTGCACCGCAAGGGGGCGACCCGCGCCTTCCCGCCCGGCCACCCGCAGACCCCGGAAGCCTACCGGGAGATCGGCCAGCCGGTCCTGATCCCGGGGGACATGGGCCGTTACTCGTACGTCCTGGTCGGGACGCAGAAGGCCTACGAGGAGACGTTCGGATCCACCTGCCACGGCGCCGGGAGGAGGATGAGCCGCAGCGCCGCCAAGAAGGCGGCGCGCGGCCGGCCGATCGTCCGCGAGATGGAGGACCGTGGAATCTTCGTGCGCTCGGACGGGTACGCGACCCTGGCCGAGGAGATCCCCGAGGCCTACAAGGACGTCGCGGAGGTCGTGGACGTGGTCGATCGGGCGGGGATCTCGCGCAGGGTCGCGCGGCTCGTGCCCGTCGCCGTCATCAAGGGTTGAGGCTCTGCCGGGGGCGCCTGACGCTCCGCGGGCGGGAGGAGGGCCGGCCGGGAGTCGCCGCCGCTTTCCCGCTCTCTTTCCGGGGTTGCAGGGCCGCCTCGAGCACCTCGTCCACCGTCTTCACGTAGCAGAACTCCAGGCTGGCCAGGACACTGTTCGGGATGTCGGTCAGGTCCTTCCGGTTCTCCGCGGGCAGGATGATGGTCGTGATGCCGGCCCGGCGCGCGCCCAGGACCTTCTGCTTGACTCCGCCGATGGGCAGCACCTTGCCCCGCAGCGTGATCTCGCCGGTCATGGCGGTCGAGGGCTTGCACAGGCGGCCCGTCAGGAGCGAGGCGATGGCGGTCGCGATGGTCACGCCGGCCGATGGACCGTCCTTCGGCACCGCCCCCGCCGGCACGTGGACGTGGATGTCCGTCTTCTCGAAGAACCCCGCGTTGATGCCCAGGTCGGAGGCGCGGCTCCGGATGTAGGACAGCGCCGCCTCCGCCGACTCGCGCATGACGTCGCCGAGCTGCCCGGTCAGGATGAGCCTGTGGCCGCCCGGCATGCGCGTCGCCTCGATGAACAGGACGTGCCCTCCGAACGGGGTCCAGACCATCCCGATGGCGACACCGGGGACGTTCAGCCGTTCCGCAACCTCCTGGTCGAACCTCCGCGGCCCGAGGTACGAGACCAGGTCCTCGGCGCGCACCGCCACCGGATCGGTCCGGCCCTCGGCCTTTCCGAGGGCGATCTTCCTGCCGATCTTCGCGATCTCCCTCTCGAGATTGCGCAGTCCGGCTTCCCGCGTGTAGCCGGAGATGATCGCCGGCAGCGCCCCGTCGTCCAGCTTCAGGTCCTCCGGCGACAGGCCGTTTTCGCGAGCCTGCCTGGGAATCAGGTAGCGCCGGGCGATCTCGAGTTTCTCCTCGTCCGTGTACCCCGGCAGCTCGAGGACCTCCATGCGGTCGCGCAGCGGGGCGGGGATGGTGTCCAGGATGTTGGCCGTGGTGATGAACATCACTCGCGACAGATCGAACGGCACGTCGAGGTAGTGATCGACGAAGCTTGAGTTCTGTTCGGGGTCGAGGACCTCGAGAAGGGCCGAGGACGGGTCGCCCCGGAAGTCCGATCCGAGCTTGTCGACCTCGTCGAGCATGAACACCGGGTTGTTCTGGCCCGAGCGCCTGATTCCCTGGATGATCTGGCCGGGCAGGGCGCCCACGTAGGTGCGCCGGTGGCCGCGGACCTCCGCCTCGTCTCGGATGCCGCCCAGGGACAGCCGATGGAAGGCGCGGCCCATGGAACGGGCGATCGACCGGCCGAGCGAGGTCTTGCCGGTGCCCGGCGGGCCGACGAAGCACAGGATCGGCCCGCGCGACTCGGTCTTGAGCTTGCGCACCGCCAGGAACTCGAGGATGCGGTCCTTGACGGGCTTCAGATCGTAGTGGTCCTCGTCCAGGATGCGGCGCGCCTCCTGGAGCTCGATCTTGTCGGCGGTGTGCTTCGCCCAGGGTAGCGAGATCAGCCAGTCGAGATAGGTCCGGGTGACGACGTACTCGGCCGATGCGGGCGGCATGGTGCGCAGGCGGTTGAGCTCACGCTCGGCGGCCTCCCGGGCCTGGACCGGCATTCCCGCGGCTTCGATGTCCTCCTTGAGCTTCGCGATCGCCGCCTCGATCTCGTCGGTGGCCCCGAGCTCCCTCTGGATCGCCTTGAGCTGCTGGCGCAGCACGAACTCGCGCTGGCCCTTCTCCATCTCATCCTGGACTTCCTTCTGGATCTTGGTGCCCAGCTCCAGCACCTCGATCTCGCGACTGATCTGCCGCGTGAGCTTGACGAGCCGCTCGCGCACCGAGGCCGTCTCGAGGTAGTCCTGCTTGTCCTTGGCGTCGCGGATCAGAAGGGCCGCCGCCATGTCGGCCAGCCGTCCCGGGGCCTGCACGTTCAGGAGCGCCACGCCGATCTCTTCCGAGGCGATCGGCATGAGCGACAGCATCTTGGTGATCTGGCTCCTGAGGTTGGCGACCAGGGCCTCCATCTCCACCGATTGTTCCGTCTGATCCGGCAGGCGGTCCAGCTCGGCCACCAGGTACGGCTCGGTCCGGACGACGCGGCTCAGGCGGATCCGCTCGAAGCCGGTGATGAGCACCCGCATCGTGCCGTCCGGGAACTTCAGCATGCGCTGGATGACGGCCGCCGTCCCGATCGCGTGCAGATCCTTCTCCTTCGGGTCCTCGACCCCGGGGTCCTTCTGGAGGACGAGGCCCAGCATGCGATCCTTCAGCATGACGTCGTCGATCAGCTTCGACGAGGACGCCCGCCCGACCACCAGGGGAGTCGGTAAGTGGGGGAAGACGACGGTGTTCTTCAGCGGCAGGATCGGCAGGACGGCCGGCAGGACGCGCGGCAGGTCCCCCTGCGGAGCGCCGGGAGCCTCGGTGGCTTCGAGGAGGGGGGTCGGGTCGTCCGTGTCTTCTTCGTCCACCGGTCTACCTCCCGGACGTGCCGCGCGGAATCTCGATGCGGAGGAAACCGTCCTTGTGAGTCGCGGTGATCCGGTCGGGGTCGACCTCGTAGGGCAGCATCAGCACCCGCTCGAAGCGCCCCTGGGCGATCTCCATCTGGTGCCACCGCACGCACCCGGAGGGAGCGGGTTCGGGCCTGGTGCCGCAGATGCTCAGGCACCGGTCCTCGACGACGATGTCGATCCCCTCCCGCTCCACTCCCGGGAGCTCCAGGGTCACGACGAAGCCGTCGGCGGTCTCGAAGATGTCCACCCGCGGCACCCATGGGGCGGGCGTGTCCATGGGCCGGACATCGCGCAGCAGGTGCGCCATGACCTGCTCCATCCGTCGGTGCAGCTCGAGCACCGGTGCGGGCGGGCTCCTGCGGATGCGGACCATGCCGGTTTCGCCCGGCTCAGCGGACGCCCAGAGCGTTGACCTGGCGCGTCAGGCGCGACTTGTGCCGCGCCGCCGTGTTGCGGTGCAGGATACCCCTGCTGACGGAGCGGTCCAGGATCGACAGGGTCCTGGTGAGCTCGCGCCGCGCCGCGCCGGCGTCCTTCTGGGCGAGGAGACCCCTGAGCTTCCGCAGCTGCGAGCGCAGCTGGCTGCGGCGCGCGGTATTGACGGCATTGCGCTTCCTGCTCTTGCGGATGTTCTTGACGGCGGACTGGATGCGTGCCACGACTCCGACCTCCCGGGTGGCTCAGCGCTCCCGGAGCCCGAGCGCCCGGAGTCGCTCGCGGGCGATCCGGGCTTCCTCCGACTTCGGGTAGGCGCTGACCACGTGCTGGAACTGAATGACCGCGTCGGCGGTCCGGTTCATTTCGAGGAGCGCGAGCCCCTTCTTGAGATGCGCGGATGCGGCCCGATCGCTGTCCGCATGCTCTTTGAGAAGGCGATCGTACGCGCCGATCGCCTCCGGGTATTTCTGCTGACTGAACTGCACCTCGCCAATCAGGTACTGCGCATCGTCCGCCAGATCGTCGTCCGGATGGAGCCGCAGGAACTCCTCCAGCTCGGAGAGCGCCTGATCGTAGTTCTGGCGGCCGAAATCGCTGTAGCCCGCGCGGAACAGGTCCGCCCCGGATCCCGATGCCGGCGCCATCGGCGGCGGGGGACCCGGAGGCGGCTCCTGCCCGTTTCCGGCCCGGGCGGCGGTCCCCATCGGAGGTGCCGCGGCGCCCGGGACAGGCAGGACCGGCAGGGCCGCCTGCGCCCTTCCCATCGTCTCGAGCGCCGCGCGGGCGGCGCGCAGGTCGTTGGTCAACGAGTTGATCCGCTGTTCCGATTCCTCCGCCCGCGTCTGCAGCACCTGCACCTCGTGCGCCAGGCTCTCGAGACGGGCCCGGAACTCCGCCGTCGGCTGCTCGGGCGGCGCGGAGGCCGCCGGCGGAGCGGCCTGCGCGACCTGCTGCGCGCGGGCCGCATTCTCCTTCTGGAGCTTCCAGACCTGCTGCTGCAGGGTGTCGAGATCGGCCTGGAGCTGGGTCGTCCCCGTGGTCGTGGCGCAACCCATTCCCGACCACCCGAGGGAGACCGCCAGAATGACGACGAGGAGTGCTCCGCCGCCCCGCTCGCGTTTTACCACGACACCGCGGTCCTTTCGAGCTCCCGCCTCACTCGGACAGGAAGACGAGTTCGGCGCGCCGGTTCAGGGCCCAGGCCTCTTCGTTGTGGCCGGGGTCGAGAGGCTTTTCCTTGCCGAACGAGACGATGCGCAGGCGCCCTGCCGGCGTCCCGAGGGACACCAGGTAATCACGCGCCGCCCGGGCGCGCTTCTCTCCCAGGGCCAGGTTGTATTCGACCGTGCCGCGCTCGTCGCAGTGTCCCTCGATTCGAACCTTGAACTGGGAGTGCTGCTTGATCGTGGCGGCGTCGTCGCCCAGCGTGCGGATGGCGTCCGGACGCAGATCGTACTTGTCGAAGTCGAACTGCACCCGCTTCAGGACACCCTGGGCGTTGAGCTTGTCGGCCGACGAGCCCGAGTCCCGCATCGACTCGTCCGAGGGGTTCTGCTCCTTGAAGCCGGACGTCTCGTCCACCTTCTCGGCGGGTTGCCGCGCGTCTCCCGATCCGAATTCCGGCGGCGTCGAGACCGGAGCCTCGGCGACGGGCGCGCTCTTGCAGGCCGCGATCGCCAGGGCCAGTGACAGGGCGATGAACGCAAGCGCCAGATTGCGGGATACACCATGAGCCATCGGGTCACCTCCTGTGGGGCGGAACAGCCGGTCGGAACCCTGCGGGCGGCCCGCACGGCACGGCGCGGGACCGTCGTGACGCGCGACACTCACTCGCAATGCGCACCCTCGAAATCGAACGAATTATAGCATGCGTCAGCACCCCTCTCACCTGGACCAGGACGGAGAATAGCTGTTCCCGCCGCGGGTGAGCCGCTTCACGCGCGATCCGTCCACGTCCATGGTGTAAATGTCGAAATTACCGGTCCGATTCGACGCGAACACCAGGTGGCGGCCGTCCGGCGACCAGCGCGGCCACTCGTTGATGTTGGCATTTTCCGTCAGCCGGCCCATCTGCTCGGTCTTCAGGTCCTTCAGGAAGATGTCGAACCCGCCCGGCACGCGGGCGGTGAATACAATTTTGTCCCCCTGCGGCGACCAGGAGGCGGCGTCGCAGTAGGAGACCTCCGTCGTCAGCCGCCTGGCGTTTCCGCCGTCCGCGTCCATGACGTAGATCTGCGGGCTCCCGGCGCGGTCGGAGGTGAAGGCGATCTTCCGGCCGTCCGGCGACCAGGCCGGGGACGTGTCGATCGCCTCGCTGCGAGTCAGGCGGGTCAGGGAACGGTTGGAGAGGCGCAGGAGGTAGATCTCCGCGTTGCCGTCCCGGCTGCTGGTGAAGGCGAGCGTGCTGCCGTCCGGGGACCAGGCGGGGGCGCTGTTGAGCTCCCCCTGCTGCGGGAACGCCCTCTGCAGCTCCCCCTCGTTGTTGATGATCATCAGCTCGGGCGTTCCGGAGCGGTACGACATGAAGGCAATCTGGCGGCCGTCGGCGGACCAGGTCGGCGACAGGTTGATCGAGCCGTTCGCGGTGATCCGCTTCGGCCGCGCCCCGTCGTAGTCCATGACGTAGATCTCCTTCGACTTGCCGACCTGCGAGACGAAGGCGATCCGCGTGAGCGAGATCCCCGGCTGGTCCGTGTACTGCTGGATGATCTCGTTGCTCAGGCGGTGGGCGATGAGCCTCGCCTGGTCCGACTCGCCGCGGTAGCGCTTGCCCAGGAGCACCTTCTGGTCCGTGGTGTCGTAGAGACGCCACTCGACCACGACGCTTGCGGGATCGGGGCCCAGGCTCCCGATGACCAGGGCGTCGGCCCCGACACCCTGCCACTCCTTGAACCCGATCCGGCCGCCCGTGTCGGCGCGCACCAGCTTGTGGTACTCCTCCGGCACGATGGAGAAGAAGCCGGAAAAATCGAGATCGTCCCGAACCGTGTCCCGGATCGTCCTCGCCACGTCCTGCGCCCTCGCGTCGGTCGGGGACTGGAAGGCCGGCAGGGCAATCGGGATCTTCGGGCGCGCGGCGCCGACGATGCGGATGATCGGCACCGACGGGATCGGCGCGTCGGGGGGGGGCGTCTGGCCCTCCAGCCGCGCGAACGACGTGACGGCGGCCGCCACGCCCAGGGAAACGAGAGGGAACGCGAATCGTCTGGCGATTTTCAAGTGATCTCCGGATGCGATTCTAGTCGGGAGTCAGGACCATCTCGAGCTGGATCTGCAGCGACGGGACAGGGAGCGACGACGGGAATGGCGGAATCATCGCTTCGTTGACCGCCGCGAGGACCGATCGGTCCATCGCCTCGTAGCCGCTCGGGGTCAGGACTTTCACGTCCGATACCCGCCCGCTACTGGTCAGCGTCAGGCGGATCTGCGTGGTGAACACCCGCCGGCCGCTCTCGGTCGGCGGGTAGATCGGCTTCTTCCAGGCGTTCTCGATGTTTCGGCTCACGAGTGAATAGTAAAACGTCCTCGCGTCGTCGACGGCCGCGCCGGTGCCGCCGAAGCCGCCCGCCACGGCCCCGGTGCCGCCGGGGACACCGGTTTCCCGGGCGGTCGCCGCGGGCTTGTCCGTCGCGGGCGCCTGCGCCGGCGACGAGGCGGTGCCGGTCTCCGCTGCGGCGGACGAATCGGCCGGTTTCGGCTGGGGCGTCTTCTTCGGCGCCGGGGTTTTCTTCGGCTCCGGAGTCTTCTTCGGCTCCGGCTTGGGCTTGCGCGGCTCCGGGAGGGTGATCGCCTTCTCGTCCTTCTTGGGCGCGGACGGGGCCGCGGCCTTCGGGGGCGCCGCGGCCGGCGGCGGAGGGGAGTCGGTTGCCGGCCCGCCCGGCAGCGCGACCAGGTCGACGACATAGACCGGCTTGAGCGCCGGCCGCGGCAGGAGTCGCGGGAGCCCCACGGCCAAGCCGAAGCCAAGGAGGTGCAGCGCCATGGACAGCGTCAGGGTCGTTCTCCAGGGCAGCGAAGGGGGACCGACGTCGGCGGCGTCCAGCCGGGGCCTCATTTCGCCGCCCCCTTCTTCTGGGGCGGCCGGGCCGGCTGGGTCACCATGCCGACCCGATCGGCCCCCGATTTCTTGATCTGGTCCATCACCAGCATCACCCTGCCGTACGGGACGTCCTGATCGGCGCGCAGGAAGACGAAATCGACGCCGGTCCGCTTCATCTCGGTCTTCAGGCGATCGTCGAGCAGGTTCAGGTTCACCGGCCGGTCGTTGAGATACACGGTGTTCTCGCGGTCGACGCTCACGATCAGGCGCTGCTCGGTCGCGTCGGCGCCCGACTCGGTCTTCGGGAGCTTCACGTCGATGCCGCGCGTCATCATCGGCGCCGTGACCATGAAGATGATCAGGAGCACCAGGATGACGTCCACCAGGGGCGTCACGTTGATGTCCGACAGCGCCGGCCCGAAGCGCCCGCGGCCCCGCGCCGGCAGGTTCATGCCCATGGAATGGCTCCGGCTCCGATCAGAGTCGGACCTTGGCCGCCTCGGCGGTGGCCGCGGCGGTTCTCCCGGCTTCGATCTGCGTTTCGGCGATCGAGGCGAAGTGGAGGACGAATCGATCGATGCGACCGCCCAGGCGGCGCGCCCGGGCGAGGAGGACGTTGTAGCCGATCACCGCCGGGATGGCCGCGAACAGCCCCGCCGCGGTCGTCACCAGCGCCTCGGAGATTCCGGGCGCGACCGCCGCCAGGCTGGCTGATCCGGTGATGCCGATCCCCTGGAAGGCGTTCATGATTCCCCACACGGTGCCGAACAGGCCGACGAACGGCGTCACCGTGCCGGTGGTCGCCAGGATGCCGAGATGACTGTCGAGATGATCCGCCTCGGCCGCGGCGGCTTCCTCGAGGCGCCTCCGGACGCGCTCCAGGATCCTGTCGCGGGCCTCGTCCGGCATGCCGGCGCTGCCGCGGAACCGGCTGACATTTTCGGCGATGCCGGAGGTCAGCTCCCTGAAGCCGGCGAGGAAGATCGGCACCAGCGGACTGCGAGCGAAGCGCGTGCTGTGGTCCTTGAGATCGGCCAGGCGGCGACCTTCATCCAGGGCTTGCAGGAACCGGGCCGAGTGCTCCTCGGCGCGCTTGAGGCCACGGTAGCGCTCGAAGATGACCGCCCATGACAGGACGGAGAAACCGAGGAGGATGAGCAGGACGAACTTGACGAGGGCACCCGAATCGGCAATCAGGCGCAGGACATCCCCCCCGTATCCCGCGGACGCGGCCGCCAGGACGGGGGTGGTCAAAATCAGCATCCGGGATCTCCTGATAGGGCTGCGCGATCGCGCAACAGGTTCGAGCGTCGTAAGTTAGCACACGGACCCTTCCTTGACAACCCTGGATCCCTCTGATAGCATGCGTGTCCGATCGAACCCGCGCGCTCTGGCACCCACCACAAGACGAGTTCGATGCTCCGTTGCCTGCACATCACCCACCTCGCGATCGTTCGCGAGCTGACCCTCGACCTCGGGCCGGGACTCAACCTTCTCACGGGGGAGACCGGCGCCGGAAAATCGATTCTGGTGGACGCCCTGTCGCTGGTCCTGGGAGGCCGATCGGGGGCCGAGATGATCCGGTCCGGCGCCGAGCGCGCCTCCGTCGAGGCGGAGTTCGACGTCTCCTCCAACCGCGCCGCGCGCCAGTGTCTCGAGGAGCGCGGCTACCGGGTGGACGACGGCACGGTCGTGGTGCGGCGGGAGGTCCTGGCGCAGGGGAAGGGACGGGCCTTCCTGGGCGGGAGCCTGGCGTCGGTCGCGGATCTCAGGGCCCTGGGCTCGATCCTGGTCGATCTGCACGGCCAGCACCAGCAGCAATCACTCCTGACGCCGGCGAATCACCGCGATCTCCTCGATCGTCACGCCGGGCTGGACCGGGACCTGGACGACATGGCGGCGGTGTCGCGCCGCCTGGAAGCGGCCACCGAGCGGCTGGCAGCGCTCCGCGAGGGAGCGGACCGCCGGGCCGCCCGCGTCGACCTGCTCCGATCCCTGGCCGAGGAGATCGATCGGGCCGCCGTCCAGCCGGGCGAGCGCTCCCGGCTGCGCGCCGAGCGCGACCTCCTGCGCAACGCCGAGGCGATCCTGCGCCACGCGCGCCAGTCGTACGACGCCCTCTACGAGGGGGAGGGGGCGGCGCTGTCGCGGCTGGCGGAGGCGATCCGGGACCTCCGCGACCTGGCGCGGTTCGACCCGGCCCTGCAGGATCACCTGACGCGGGCCGAGTCGGCGCGGGCCGACCTGCAGGACATCGCGATCATGCTGCGCGACTATCCCGCGCGCCTGCAGTTCGAGCCGCACCGACTGCAGGCGATCGACGACCGCATCCAGGCGCTGGAGACGCTGCTGCGCCGCCATGCGCCGGGAGGCGACGAGGACGATTTACTGCGTCTGGCCGGGGAGGCGAAGGCGGAGCTCGGCGAGCTGACGGGCGGCGGGGAGACTCCGGAACAGCTCGAGAGGATCGTGCAGGACCTGCGCGCCGAGGCCCTGCGCCACGCGGCGTCCCTGTCACGGGCCCGCAGCGCCGCGGCGCGCGTCCTCGAGCGCGAGGTCGAGAAAGAGCTCGCGGGACTGGCCATGGCCAGGTCGCGTTTTGCGATCGAGATCGGGCGCCGCCTCGCGCCAGGTTCCCGCCGGCCGGAGGGCGACGAGCAGGTCGCCGTTGACGCGACGGGATACGACGTGGTCGAATTCCGCCTGTCGGCGAACCCCGGCGAGCCACCGGGGCCGCTGTCGGAGGTCGCCTCGGGCGGCGAACTGTCGCGTGTCATGCTGGCCCTCGAAGTGGTCCTGCGTCGCGAGGCCGAGCCGCGGTCCCTGGTCTTCGACGAGGTCGACGCGGGGATCGGCGGGGCGGTGGCGGAGGCGGTCGGGCGGAGGCTCAAGTCCCTGTCGCGACAGCACCAAGTGATCTGCGTCACGCACCTGCCGCAGATTGCCTCGTACGCCGACCGGCACGTGAAGGTCGGCAAGCGCCAGGCGCGGGGCCGCACGGAGGTCGAGGTGGACGTGCTCGACGATCAGGGCAGGGTCGAGGAGCTGGCGCGCATGCTGGCCGGCGAGAAGGTGACTCCGGCGGCGCTGCGGCACGCCGCGGAGATGCGCGCCCGGGGGCACAAGCCGGCCGGGCCGGAGGCGGGGGGATGAAGCTGACGGCGGTGTTCCCGGGCACGTTCGACCCGATCACGAACGGCCATCTCGACATCATTTCGCGCGGCCGCGATCTGTTCGACCGGATCGTCATCGCCATCCTGCGCAATCCGGACAAGGATCCCCTCTTCCCGCTCGAGGAGCGCGTGGACATCCTGCGCTCGGTGGTCGGCCGCTGGTCGAACGTGGAGGTGGTCTCGTTCGACGGCCTGCTGGTCGATTTCGCCCGCTCCCAGGGGGCGCAGGTGATCGTGCGGGGGCTGCGGGCGCTGTCCGATTTCGAATACGAGTTCCAGATGACCCTGATGAACCAGAGGCTCGAGCCGGGGATCCAGACGGTCTTCATGATGCCGTCCGAGGCCTATTCCTACGTGAGCAGCCGCCTGGTGAAGGAGGTGGCCCGTCTCGGGGGGGACGTGACGGGCCTTGTCCCTCCCGAGGTCATTGCCCGGCTCAAGAGGCGTTTCGCGGCCCCCGGGCGGGCGACCGCGCGGAAAGCGAGAGGCTGATGTCCGACTCCACGCGACTGGCGGGACGGCTGGAGGTGGTGAGCGTCTCGCCGACGCTCGCCGTGATGATGGAGGCCCGGGCGCTGAAGGAGCGCGGCGTCGACGTCATCGACTTCGGCCCCGGCGAGCCGGACTTCGATACGCCCGAGAACATCAAGCAGGCGGCGGTCAAGGCGCTCGCGAACAACCAGACGCATTACACCGACACCGCCGGTGTCCTCGAACTGCGCCGGGCCATCGCCGCCCGCTACGGCGACGCCCCGGGCGGCGCCTGGGGACCGGAGGAGGTGATCACGGGCTGCGGCGGCAAGAACGTCCTGTTCCTGACGGCGATGGCGCTTCTGGATCCGGGCGACCGCGTGGCGATCTTCGCGCCGTACTGGGTGTCGTTCCCCGAGCAGGTGAAGCTGTGCGGCGCCGAACCGGTCATCGTCACGACCCGCGAGGACGACGGATTCGTGCCGCGCGCGCGCGACCTCGATGCGCACCGGGGGATCCGGGCGATCATCGTGAACTCCCCGTGCAATCCGAGCGGCGCCGTCATCCCTCCCGACGAGGTGGAGCGCCTGGCGGCCTACGCCGCGAAGTCCGGCTGCTGGCTGATCTCGGACGAGACCTACGACACCTTTCACTACGGCCCCGGCCGTTTCGCCTCCTTCGCCTCGCAGCGCGCCCGGCTGAAGGACCGCCTGATCCTGGTCAACTCGCTCTCCAAGACCTACGCCATGACCGGCTGGCGGGTGGGCTACGCGCTGGGGCCGCGCCCGCTCATCGACGCGCTGCGCAAGATCCAGTCGCACGACGCCACGCACACCTCCTCGATCTCGCAGGCCGCCGCCGTCGAGGCGCTGCGCGGTCCTCAGGACTCGGTCGCCGCCATGCGCGAGGAGTATCTGAGGCGGCGCGACGAGCTGGTCCGATCGCTCAACCGGATCCGGGGGATTGCCTGTATGCTGCCCCCGGGGAGCTTCTATGTCTTCCCCAACGTCACGGGGGCGATGGGCGCCCTCGGCTGCGCCACATCGATCGACTTCGGACGCCGCCTGATGGCCGAGATCGGTGTGGCGACCGTCCCCGGGGAGGCGTTCGGCATGCCCGGCTTCGTGCGCCTGTCCTACGCCCTGAGCCTCGACCGGATCCGCGCCGGCGTGGAGCGCCTGCGCGGCCTTCTCGGCGCGCGGGACGCGTGATGCGACGGATCACCAGGAGGCCGGCCGGCTCCCTGCTCAGGGTCCTGGCCGTCGTGGCGATCGCCGCCTGCGCCGCCTCGGCCCGGGGCGTCGCGCCGGCGCCGTCCCCGACGGCGGGCGAGGCGCTGGTCCTGACCGTCACCATCGACGACGCCATCCACCCGATCACCGCCCGCTTCCTCAAGGAGGCGATCGCGCGCGCCAACCGCGAGGACGCCGCGCTCCTGATCGTCAAGCTCGACACGCCCGGGGGCTGGCTCAACTCGACCGAGGAGATGATCCGGGACATCACCTCGTCGCGGGTGCCGGTGGTGGTGTTCGTCAACGGCAGCAAGGCGGCCTCC
This sequence comes from Candidatus Polarisedimenticolia bacterium, assembly GCA_036001465.1. NCBI lineage: Bacteria > Pseudomonadati > Acidobacteriota > Candidatus Polarisedimenticolia > Candidatus Polarisedimenticolia bacterium. Next base: position 51,650 of record DASYUH010000078.1, on the reverse strand, counting down.
GCCGGCTTCTTCATCACCATCGCCGCGGACGTGGCGGTGATGGCGCCCGGGACCCGCATCGGCGCCGCCCATCCGGTGGCGGCCATGGGGGAGATCCCGAAGGACTCGCCGATGATGGCGAAGATCGAGAACGACGCCGCCGCCTACGCGCGGAGCCTCGCGAGCAACCGCGGCCGCAACGAGAAGGTTGCGGAGGAGATTGTGCGCAAAAGCAGCGCCTTCACGGAGCGCGAGGCGCTCAAGCTGCGGCTGATCGACTACGTCTGCCGCGACGAAGGAGAGATTCTCGCGGTGCTCGACGGCAAGACGATCCGGCGGTTCGATGGCCGCACCGAGACCCTGCGGCTCGGCCGCGTGCGGGTGGTGTCGCTGGACATGTCGACGCGGGAGCGCCTGCTCAGCGTCCTGGCGAACCCGACCGTGGCGCTCTTCCTGCTCTTCGCCGGCGTGGTCGGGCTGTACATCGAGTTCACCCATCCCGGGATGATCGCCCCGGGAGTGGTGGGCGGCGTCTGCCTTCTCCTGTTCGCCCTGTCCTCGCAAATCCTGCCGATGAGCTGGGTCGGCGTGGCGCTCGTGGTCCTGGCGATCGCGATGTTCCTGCTGGAGCTGAAGGTGCCCAGCTACGGGACGCTGACCATCGGCGGCATCGTCTGCCTGGTCCTCGGCGCCATGCTGCTGTTCAAGGGGGCACCGTCGGCGCCGGGCATCGGCGTGGCGCGCTGGGCCATCCTGTCGATCGCGGGGACCGCCGGCGTCATCATGGCCATCCTGACGACCCTGGTGGTCCGCGTGTCGCGGCGCAGGCCGACGACCGGGTCCGTGGGCCTGGTGGGGGAGCGTGGAACGGCCCTGACCGACCTCGATCCCGGGGGACGGGTGTTCGTGCACGGGGAGTACTGGAACGCCCGGGCGGCGCGCCCGATCCCGAAGGGGACCGCGGTGCGCGTGACGCGCGTTCAGGACCTGGCGATCGAAGTCGAGGAGATTTCCTGACACCGCGGTAATCCGCGAAGGAGGCCGATGATGGGTGCAGTGGGAGCGGGGTCGGGTGCTCTGTTTTTCGTGTTCGCCTTCGTGTTCTGGATGATTTCGAGCATCAAGATCCTGAACGAGTACGAGCGGGCGGTCATCTTCCGCCTGGGGCGCCTGCTCGGGACCGCCAAGGGGCCCGGGATCGCCTTCGTGTTCTTCCCGATCGACCGGATGGTGCGCATCTCCCTCAGGACCATCGTGCACGACGTGCCGTCGCAGGACGTGATCACGCGCGACAACGTCTCGGTCAAGGTGAACGCGGTGGTCTACTACCGAGTCATCGATCCCAAGAGAGCGGTGGTCGAGGTTGAGCAGTACCATTACGCCACCTCGCAGCTGGCGCAGACGACCCTGCGTTCGGTCCTGGGGCAGTGCGAGCTCGACGACCTGCTGAGCCAGCGCGAGCGATTGAACGCGGAGCTGCAGCAGATCCTCGACCGCCACACCGATCCCTGGGGCATCAAGGTGTCGATGGTAGAAGTGAAGCACGTGGACCTGCCGGTGGAGATGCAGCGCGCCATGGCGAAGCAGGCAGAGGCGGAGCGCGAAAAGCGCGCCAAGATCATCCACGCGGAGGGGGAGTTCCAGGCGTCGGCGCAGCTCGCGAAAGCGGCGGGCGTGATGTCGGAGAACCCGACGACCCTGCAGCTGCGCTACCTCCAGACGCTGACCGAGATCGCCACCGAGAAGAATTCGACCATCATCTTCCCGGTCCCAATCGATCTTTTCGACGCCCTGAAGCGGAAAATCGTCTGATGCGCCCCTCGTGGCGCCGGGCGAAGACCCCGTGAGCACGGACAGGCTTGAAGAGGATCTGAGAATCGCACGCGCCGCCCTGGGGGTGGCCCGCCAGCTCGATCTCACGGTGGTGGCGGACGCCATCGTCCGCGCCGGCATGGAGGCCGTCCAGGCGACAGGGGCCCTGCTCTATCTGTACGACAGCGAGCAGGACACCTTTCATCTGAGGGCGGCACACATTCCGCCCGACGACCCGCGCCGCAAGGGAATCCTGACGCTCGACCTGGCCGACCTTCGCGGCCCCGGCCCGCCGGCCTCGTACATGCCGCGGACGGCGCGCGCCCCCGAGGCCCTGCGCCGCCTCGGCATCGAGCAGGTCCTCTCGATGCCGCTCCCCGGCGGCGGCGCGATACTGGGAATGCTCCTCCTGTCCCGCGAGACGGAGGGCCTGTCGGCGGCCGACCAGGAGCGCATCGGGCGACTCGTGCCCGAGCTGATCCCGGCCCTCCTGAACGCCCTCCTGGTCGAGCGCTACAAGGAGCTGATCATCAAGGACGATCAGACCGAGTCCTACAACCGGCGCTATTTCGATCGCTTCCTGAGCGAGGAGGTGTACCGGGCGCATCGCTACTCGACCCCGCTGTCGCTCATCTTCCTCGACATGGACAATCTCAAGGAGATCAACAACCGCTTCGGCCACTCCATGGGGAGCAAGGCACTCCGGGAGGTGTCGCGGCGGCTGGTCGGCGAGATCCGCGGCAGCGACAAGGTGTTCCGCTACGGCGGCGACGAATTCTGCATCGTGCTTCCGGAGACCGACCTGCAGGGGGCCTGCGAGCTCGCGGAGCGGCTTCGCACATCGCTGCAGGGACGGACCTTCCTGGTCGACGACACGCCCGGAATGACCCTGACCGCCTCGTTCGGCATCGCCGCCTACCCGGACCACGCGCGCACCAGCCTCGGGCTGATCAAATGCGCCGACAAGGCGATGCAGAAGATCAAGCAGGCGGGCAAGAACTCGATCGGGGTCTCCGAGGCCGACGAAGATTCCCCGCAGGCGGCGGGAGGGAAACGTTGACGCGACCGCCCTCCGTCAAGAGGCTCCTGGTCCAGGTGGTGATCGTCGCGGGGCTCATGGTGGGGCTGGCCCGCTGGGCCGGGCGCGGAGCGGGGACGGGCGGAGCGGGTGGGACGCCGCCGGGCGATCCGGCGGTGTCGACCCGGGGCGCCGGGCCAGACAGCATGTCCCTCCCCGGCGACCTGAGCTTCTACAAGACTCTGGGCAGCGGCAAGCCGGCGCCCCCTCCGACCGGTGGGCTCCCCTCCGACAGCCGTAGTAATAATGATGACCAGGGAGGGGCCGCCTCCCGGCAGGGCCGCACCGGGCAGGGGGGGTACGTCGTCCAGGCGCTCGCCACGCGCGACCTGGGCGCGGCTCGGCGGCTCAAGGCCCGTCTCGCGTCGCGCGGGTTCCCGGCGATCGTTCAGGAGGACCGGACGGAGACCGCAGTCGTCTATCGGGTGCGCGCCGCCCGTTACCGTACGCGCGCCGAGGCGGAGGCGGCGGTGCAGATCCTCCGACGGGACTTGCACCTGACGGCGTGGATCCTGGAGGGGGCGGACTGACATGAGCGACAGGCGCCCGCCGGTCGAGGATCGCAGGCTCCTGGGCGACCTCCTGATCGAGGCCGGCATCGCGACCCGGCATGCGATCGCGAGCGGGCTGGAGGAGCAGCGGGTCCGAGGCGGCCGGCTCGGCTACAACCTTTTGAAAATGGGGCTGGCGACGCCGGCCTCCCTGCACCTGTTCCTCGAGGACCATTTCGAGGTCCTCCAGCCCGGGCTCGCCGGCGAGCTTCTCACCCGCCCGCCGGTCGATCGGATTCCCGGAAGGCTCGCGCACTACTACGGCATGGTGCCGGTCGGGGTCGAGGACGGGGTCCTGGCCCTCGGCCTGTCGTCCGCCGACGTCCCCGCGCTGGTCCCTGCCGTGGAGGAGCTCACCGGTCTCCGTGTCGATCCCCTGATCTGCCCCCCGTCGATCATCTCGGAAGTGCTGCGCCGTTTCTATCCCGCGGAGGTCGAGACCGGAGTCTTCTACTATCCGGGCGCCGAGAATCACCTCGTGCTGGCGGATCGCGGCCGGGGCATCCTCCCGGTCCTGCCGGAAGTGTTGCGCGCGAACGCGGTGCCATCCGACAGGCTGCGCGCGATCGCCGCCGAGGCGGTCCGCCGCGGCGCGCGGTCGATCCGGGTCGAGCCGCAGCCGAGGGCCGTCCGCATCGTCTTCAGCGGCCCGCACGTCGACGACGAGGTGGCCGTGCAGGAGCGCGGGAGCTACCCGGGCCTGGCCCGCCTCATCGAGGGGCTGTCTGGAATGGCGGCGCGCGGCCGCGTGATCCCCAAGGTGGGGCGATTCACGCTGCGGATCGAATCCCGGCGCGTGGCGATCTCGGTCTCGGCGCTCCCCGGGCTCGAGGGGGACACCTACACCCTCGATCTGCGGGATGAGCGGATCGCGACCCTGAAGGGGCCGGAGATCCAGGACGATCTTCCGGGACTGGTCCCCCTTCTCGATCGGCTTGACGAAGACGGACGAGGCCTTCTCGTGATGGCGGCCGCGGATTCATTCGGCGCGGGGGCGGCGATCCGCTGCGTGCTCGACATGCTGGGCGGTCGCCGCCCGCGCCGCGTCGGCCTCGGCGACACCGGTGCGATGGCCGGGCTTGAGGCCTTCCCGCTGGCGCGCGCCGGAGAGGAGGTCGCCTTCGCGGACAGTCTCGATCGGGCCCTGCAGGTCTCGCCGGACATCGTGCTGATTCCAGACCTCCTCGAGCCAGGCCGTGCCGCGGCCGCCGCCGAGCAGGCGGTACAGCGCATCGTCCTGGCCACGATCACCCCGGCCAGCGACGCGGCTGCCGCCGTCGAGTCGATTCTCCGCGCGGGGCTCGGCCGGCGGGTGCGCCCGGTGCTCTCAGGGATCCTCGCCATCCGTCTCATGGAGGAGCTCTGCGCGGCGTGCAGGCGTCCCGTGGATCTGGTCGACCTGCTGGCTCCCGCGCCCCCCCACCGCCGACCGCCCCAGGGTCGGTACGGTGCCGCCCAGGGGTGCGCCGCCTGCCGGGGATCGGGACTGCTCCGCCTCCACCCGGTCTTCGAGCTCATGGCGGCGTCCCCGGACGACGGCCTGTTCGAGCGCCAGGCCTCCGCCGCGGCCCTGCGCCGGGAGAGGGTGCGCAGGGGAGCAGAGACGCTCGGTCTGGCCGGCCTGCGAAAGGCGGCGGCCGGTATCGTCGACGTCAGGGAACCGCTCCGTCTTCTGCTTCATGAGAGATAGCCCCGCCGCGATCGGCAAGGCGCCTCACGCCGGTTTTCGTGGCACGCTGTGGGCGTGCGCTTCGGGAGCGGTCCTGGCGCTTGCCTATCCGCTTGCCGACCGGGGCATCCTGGCCCTGGTCGCGCTGATCCCCTTCCTCCTGTCGCTCCAGGCCACGGAAAAGGGAACCGCCCTGCTCCGCGGCTACGCCTGCGGCGGGAGCTTCTTCGCGATTCTGCTGTACTGGATTCCGGCAGTCATGGAGACCTACGGCGGACTGCCGCTTCCGGTAGCCTGGCTCCTGCAGGCGCTCCTGGTCTTCTATCTGGCGACCTTCTTTGCGCTGTTCGCCTGGATCGTCAGCGTCGCCTGGCGGCGATACGGACCCGTGGCCCTGGCCTTCGCGCCCGTGAGCTGGGTGGCGCTGGAAATCGCGCGCGCCCGCCTGCTGACCGGGTTCCCCTGGGGACTCCTGGGCTACACGCAATACCGGAACCCGGCGCTCCTGCAGGCCGCGGTGTGGGGCGGGATCTTTGCGGTCTCGTTCCTGGTCATGGCCGTGAATGCCGGAGGGGCGCTTCTGATCCTCCAGCCGGCCGCGTCCCGGGCGCGGATAGCGGGTGCGATCCTGATCGCCGTGTCGGCCTTGTCCTTCATGGGGGGCAGGCTGGCCCTGGGGCGAGAGGCCGGGCACGAGGCGGACGGAGACGGAGGCGCCATCCCGGTCGCCGCCATCCAGGCCAACGTCGCGCAGGACCACAAATGGGACCCGAAGGCGGCCGCGGGCACTCTGTCCGATCTGGCCCGCCTCAGCCGGCAGGCCGCGTCCTCCGGGGCCCGGCTCATCGTGTGGCCCGAATCGTCGAGCCCGTTCTCCGTGCGCCGCCCGGGTGGCGACCGGGCGTCCGGCCCGGGGGTCGAGACCGACGCCGCCTACGCCGCCTTTCTCGGGGATCTGGCGCGCTCGCTGCACGCCGACCTGATCGTCGGGAGCGTCGACTATCGAGCGGCCGGCGAGACCGTTCGCGCCTACAACAGCGCCCTCGCCGTCGGCGCCGACGGGACCCTGGGCGCGACCTACGACAAGGTCCACCTGGTGCCGTTCGGCGAATACGTGCCGCTCGCCCGGGCGCTCTTCTTCGTCAACCGGATGGTCAGCGGATCGATCGGCGAGTTCGATGCGGGAACGCGTCTGGAGCCCCTGCCGACGTCCGTCGGCCGCGCCGGGACCGTCATCTGCTACGAGGCCATCTTTCCCGAAATCGTCCGGCGGGTGGCCGGCCGCGACGCCGCCTTTCTGGTGAACATCACGAATGACGCCTGGTTCGGCCGCACGGCCGCCCCCTACCAGCATCTGGCCATGGCGGCGGTGCGCGCGGCGGAGAACCGCCGCTACATGGTGCGGGCCGCCAACACCGGGATCAGCGCCCTCATCGATCCGTTCGGGCGCATCCTGGCGAGGACCGGCATCGAGGAGAGCGCGGTGCTTGGCGGGACGATCCGCGCGCGTCACGATCGGACCGTGTACGCTCGCTGCGGCGATCTCTTCGCCTGGGGCTGTGCTATACTGACCGCTCTTCAAGTCGCCGCGCTCCGCGCGGCGTTTCTGCGATCGGGCATCGGCAGCCCCTGAGCGGCCGCAGACCCGGACTGGCTCCTAAGTGGCGAAAGCACCGCGCAGCTTCGAGATCGACGACCTCATCCGCAGGGTGGATGCCCTCAAGGGGCGATTCACGGAACTCAGGGGGCATCTTTGATCTCGACGCCTGCGCCCGCGAGCTCGCGGAGATAGAAAAGAAGGTCGCCGACCCGAAACTCTGGAGCGATCCTTCGGGCGCCCAGGCCGCCCTCAAGTCCCGCACCCGGCTCAACTCCGAAATCGAGGCGTTCCGGCAGCTCGAGAAAAGGCTCGAGGATGCGGAGGTGTGCGCCGAGCTCGCCCGTGAAGGGGAGGACGTCGGCGCGGACCTCAAGCAGGCGGTCGAGGCGCTCCAGGCGGCGCTCGACGAGCGCGAGCTGGAGGTGATGCTGACCGGCGAGCACGATGCGGGGGACGCCATCCTGACGATCCACCCCGGCGCGGGCGGCACGGAGTCGCAGGACTGGGCCGAGATGCTCTACCGGATGTACCTGCGCTGGGCGGAGGGGCGGGGCTACCGCATCGAGGCGCTCGACTACCAGAAGGGGGACGAAGCGGGGATCAAGAGCTCCACTCTGATGATCAGAGGTCGGGATGCCTACGGCTTTCTGCGCGCCGAGAGCGGCGTCCACCGGCTGGTGCGCATTTCTCCTTTCGATTCGTCGGGCAGGCGTCACACCTCGTTCGCCTCGGTCTACGCCTATCCCGATCTCGACGACGAAATCGACGTGGCGATCGAGGAGAAGGACCTGAGGGTCGACACGTACCGTTCCAGCGGAGCGGGAGGCCAGCACGTCAACGTGACCGACTCCGCGGTCCGTGTCACCCACCTGCCGACCGGGATCGTCGTCTCATGCCAGAACGAAAGGTCGCAACACCGGAACCGCGACATGGCCATGAAGGTCCTCAGGGCGCGCCTCTACGACATGGAGCGCCGCAAGCGCGACGAGAAGCGCGCCGTGGAGGAGGGGGCGAAGAAGGACATCGATTTCGGCAGCCAGATCCGCTCCTACGTCCTGCAGCCGTACACCCTGGTCAAGGACCATCGGACCGGGTTTGAGCGCGGCGACGTGCAGCGCGTCCTCGACGGCGACCTGGACCCGTTCATCCGGGCCTTCCTCTTGGGCCGCAGCCGGGGTGCCGGCGCAGCGGCCGGCAGCGCGGCTCGTTGACAGGAGCCCCGGTCGCCGGTATATTTGGCACTCGAGGTCAACGAGTGCTAATGAGCCGACCGAGCGGAAACGCCTGATGGACGTCCGCGCCGAAGAAATCCTCAAGAAGATCATCGTCAACTACATCCTCACCGGGGAGCCGGTGGGATCCAGGACGATCTCCAAGATCATCCAGGAGGGGCTGAGCCCCGCCAGCGTGCGCAACGTCATGTCGGACCTGGAGGAGATGGGGTTTTTGGCCCAGCCGCACACCTCCGCTGGACGGATCCCCACCGACAAGGGGTACCGCTACTACGTGGACACCCTGCTGGAGCCCGCGCGCATCCCGTCCCGCGATCGGGCCCTGATCGACGAGAGCCTGTCCAGAACCGGCGGCGACTTCAGCGAGGCGATGGAGATCATCCCGAAGCTCCTGTCGCGCCTGACCAGCCAGATCGGCTACGTCATCGCCCCCCCGATCAAGGAAGCGGTCCTCAAGCACATCGAGTTCGTGAGGCTGCACGAGCACAAGGTCCTGTGCGTGTTCGTCGATCGTTCGGGGGTGGTCAGCCATCGCCTGATCGAGGTGGAGGAGGACTATCGGCAGGCCGATCTGGAGCGGGCCGGGCATTATCTGGTCGAGGAGTTCGCCGGGCTGACCCTCGGTGACATCCGCACGCGCCTGGTCGGCCTGATGGCCCAGGAGAAGGCCACCTTCGACCAGCTTCTCAAGAACGCCGTCACCCTGGGGACCCGCTACCTCGACGCCGAGCAGGACGACCGCCGGCTGGTCCTGGAGGGGACGACCAACATCATGAAGCACCCGGAGTTCTCGGACATGGAGACCATGCGGCGCCTGTTCGAGACCTTCGAGGAGAAGCACCGCCTCGTCAGCCTCCTGGATCGCTGCATCAGCCAGCCCGGGGTCCGGGTCGTCATCGGCTCGGAGGCGGACGACCCGGCGCTCGGCAACCTGGCCCTGGTCGCCTCCCCCTACAGCCTGGACGAGCGCACCACGGGCCTCCTGGGCGTTCTCGGCCCCACCCGCATGGAATACGAGCGGGCGGTCACCCTGGTGGGCTATATCTCCCGTCTTCTCTCCAGTTTATTGACCAGCCACCCTCACTGACCTATATTCGGGCGGGAGGTTGTATGCCGACGCGCCCGCGCAAGCCGACCAATCTGCCGGAAGCCCGGGGGCCCGGCGGGGACGAGGAGGAGCCCATCGAGATCCTCGAAGTCGTCGGAGTCGATGAGACGACCGGCGCCGTCAAGAAGAACAAGGCGCACCGGCCGGCCGGCTCCGAGCGCAAGGCCATCGAGCCGGACCCGGAGAACGACGCCCAGGCTCGCCTCCTCGACGAGGCCGTCAAGGAGAAGGACCGGCTCTACGATCAGCTGCTGCGCAAGCAGGCCGATTTCGACAACTACCGGAAACGCATGGAGCGCGAGCGCGATGAGAGCGGCGCGGTGGCGGCGCGCGAGGTCCTGAAGCGGCTCCTGCCGGTCCTCGACAACATGGAGCGCGCCCTGAAGACCGCCGAGGCGTCGCGCGACCCGCTGCGCAAGGGGATCGAGCTGGTGCACCAGCAGTTCCTCGACTTGCTCAAGAAGGAGGGCGTGCAGCCGATCGAATCGCTGGGGACAGCGTTCGATCCGCGCCTGCATGAAGCGGTGGAAGTCCTCGACGTGGCGGGATTCGAGCCGGACATGGTCCTGGAGGAGATGCAGAGGGGATACACGCAGAACGACAGGCTGCTGCGACCGGCGCTCGTCAAGGTGTCCTCGGGCAAGGCGCCGAAGGACCACGCGGAGCGCGAGGCGGGGGAGGATTCATGAGCAGGGTGATGGGCATCGACCTGGGCACGACCAACTGCTGCGTCGCGGTCATGGACGGTGGGACGCCCCTGGTGGTCCCCAACAAGGAGGGGGCCCGCACCACCCCGTCGATCGTCGCCTTCACCGAAAAGGGGCAGCGGCTGGTGGGGCAGATCGCCAAGCGTCAGTCGGTCACCAACCCGACCAACACGGTGTACGCGGTCAAGCGCCTGATCGGCCGGAAGTTCAACTCCCCCGAGGTCCAGCAGGCGAAGCGCTTCGCGCCCTACCAGATCGTCGACGCCAAGAACGGCGACGTGCGCATCCGGGTGCGTGACAAGGACTACAGCCCCCCGGAGATCTCCGCCATGATCCTGGAGCGCCTGAAGGAGATGACGGAGGAGCACCTGCAGGCGGAGGTGCACGAGGCCATCATCACCGTGCCGGCCTACTTCGACGACAGCCAGAGGCAGGCGACCAAGGACGCCGGCCGGATCGCGGGCCTGAAGGTGTTGCGCATCATCAACGAGCCGACCGCGGCCTCCCTGGCCTACCGGCTGAACGAGGAGTCCGAGAAGAAGATCGTGGTCTACGACCTGGGAGGCGGGACGTTCGACGTCTCCATCCTGCAGCTCGGCCAGGGCGTGTTCGAGGTGAAGTCGACCTCCGGCGACACCTTCCTGGGCGGGGAGGACTTCGACCAGAGGATCCTCGAGTGGCTCCTCGTCGAGTTCGAGCGGAAGGAGAGCATCTCGCTGCGCGAAGACCGCCTGGCCCTGCAGCGGCTCAAGGAGGCGGCCGAGAAGGCGAAATGCGAGCTCTCGGCCGAGGCGCGCTCGGAGATCAACCTGCCCTTCATCTCCGCCGACGCCAAGGGCCCGAAGCACCTGAACGTGGTCCTGTCGCGCGACAAGTTCAACGAGCTGACCGCGGACCTGGTGGAGCGCACCCGCAAGCCCTGCCTCGAGGCCCTCTCCCTAGCCGGCCTGAAGGCGGCCGACGTGGACGAGGTCCTCCTGGTCGGCGGCATGACCCGCGTCCCCAAGGTCATCGACACGGTCCGCGAGATCTTCGGCAAGGAGCCGTGCCGCGACAAGAACCCCGAGGAGGTCGTCGGCGTAGGGGCCGCCATTCAGGCGGGCATCCTGCAGGGGGAAGTGAAGGACATGGTCCTGCTGGACGTGACGCCTCTGTCCCTGGGGATCGAGACGCGCGGCGGCATGTTCACCAAGCTCATCGAGCGGAACACCACCATCCCGACCCGCAAGACGAAGATCTTCACCACCGTGGCCGACAACCAGTCCAAGGTGGAGGTGAACGTCCTGCAGGGCGAGCGGGAGGTCGCGTCCTTCAACAAGTCGCTCGGCCGCTTCGAGCTGATCGGCTTCCAGCCCGCGCCGAAGGGCGTGCCCCAGATCGAGGTCACGTTCGACATCGACAGCAACGGGATCGTGCACGTCTCGGCGCGCGACATGGCGACGAACAAGGAACAGACCATCGTCGTGACGCCGTCCGGCGGCCTGAGCGAGAAGGAGATCGGCGACATCATCGACGACGCCAAGAAGAACGCCGACGCCGACAGGAAGAAGGCGGAGCTCTTCCGGATCCAGGCTCGGCTGGAGGGACTCCTGGAGTCGAACATGAAGTCGTTCGCCGAGTTCGGCACACTGCTGGACGAGGAGAAGCGCAACACGGTCAAGAAGATCCTCGAAGGGGCGCGCAAGGCGCTCGCCTCCGCCAGCATCTCCGAATGCACCGCCTCGCTCGAGAAGCTCGGGGAGGCCTCCGAGATTCTGACCGAGGTGATCATGTATCATCCTTCCCCCAACGCGCCGGGGGCCGCCGGCGGTTCGGGCGGGCCGGCGCGGACTTCCTGAAGAACCAGGACTGGGCAGGCCGGACGACCATGGGCGGGGCCGGCGGCGCCGCGTCGGGCGTCCGCGGCTGTCTGTTTCGGCGCGCGCCTACGGGTATCGAGACGTGAAGAAAAAACACGACTACTATGACATCCTCGGCATCAAGAAGGACGCCGGCGAGGCGGAGATCAAGAAGGCCTACCGCCAGATGGCGATGAAGCACCATCCCGACCGGAATCCCGGGAACAAGGACGCCGAGGAGAAGTTCAAGGAGGCCGCCGAGGCCTATGCCGTCCTGTCGGATCGCGAGAAGCGCGCCCGGTACGATCGCTTCGGCCACGCGGGGCTCGGTGGCGCCGAGGGATTCAGCGGCTTCAACCCCGAGGTGTTCTCGGACTTCGAGGACATCCTGGGATCGTTCTTCGGCTTCAGCTTCGGAGACCTGTTCGGTGGCGGGCGAGGGCGGGCGCGCGGCGGCGGCCGGCGGCGCGGGGCCGACCTGCGGTTCGACCTGGAGATCGAGTTTCTCGAGGCGGCCGTGGGCGTCGAAAAGGAGGTCCAGGTGCCGCGCCTCGAGCCCTGCGCCGAGTGCCGCGGCAGCGGATCCAAGGGGGGCGAGCGCCTTCCGTGCGGAACCTGCCACGGCCAGGGGCAGATCCTCCATCGCCAGGGGTTCTTCGCGCTGAGCCAGACGTGCGGCGCCTGCGACGGGGCCGGCACCGTGGTGCGCGATCCCTGCCCGGCATGTCGCGGCGAGGGACGGCGCCGGGAAGTGCGCCGCCTCAGCGTCAAGATCCCCGCGGGGGTCGACACCGGCATGCGCCTGCGCGTGACCGGGGAAGGGGAGGGCGGCCTTCAGGGCGGGAGACAGGGGGACCTGTACGTGGTCCTGCAGGTGAAGGAGCACGACGTCTTCCGGCGGGACGGCCCGAACCTCCTGGTGGAGCTGCCCGTCGCCATCCCGCGGGCGGTCCTGGGATGCGAGGCGCAGGTGCCGACTCTCGAGGGCTCCGCGCGCATCACGATTCCCGCCGGCACCCAGCACGGCTCGGTCTTCTGCCTGCGCGGCAAGGGGCTGCCCCGCCCGGACGGCGGCGCGCGCGGCGATCTCTACGCGACCGTCACGTTCAGCATGCCGTCACGGCTCAGCCGCAAGCAGCGCGAGCTGTACGAGAAGCTCCTCGAGGACGAGGAGCCGGCCGACAAGGACATCCTGGGACGCGTCAAGGACATCTTCAGCTGAGACCCGCGATCGGAAAACCGCCCGGCTTCATCCGTGCCCGGCTCGTGGTCGCTCCGGACCACGAGGAGCCGGCGGTCGTCGCCTTCTGGGACAGCGGCTGCCTGGGCGTGCAGGTCCTGGCCGAGGGGCGCGCCCGAAGGCTGACGCTCGACGCCTACTTTTCCGTCGAGGCCGACAAGCGGCGCCTGGACGAAAGGCTCCGGCGCGCCTTCCAACGGGCTGGTCTAGGAGCCGGGACACGCGCACGCCTGAGCCCGGCCCGCGCCCGCCGCTGGGTCGAGAGCTGGCAACGCACCCTCAGGCCGATCACCATCGGTCCCTTTCTCGTGGTGCCCGAGGGCTGCCGGGCGCCGGCGGCCCGGGGCCGGGCGGTCCTGCGCGTGCGCTTCGGGCAGGCGTTTGGCACCGGCGAGCACGCCACCACGCGCCTCTGCCTGCGTCTCCTGAGCGAGCACCTCGTGCGGAACGATCGCGTCGTCGACCTGGGGACCGGGAGCGGAATTCTCGCCATGGCCGCCCTGCGGCTCGGGGCGTCCCGGGTCGTCGCCGCCGACAACGACGACGTGGCCCTCGAGGTGGCCCGGGCCAACCTGGCTGCGAACGGCCTCGCCGGGCAGATCGAGTTGCGCCTCGCCGACGCCTCCCGTGCCTGCCGGCCGGGGCCGTTCGACCTGGCGCTGGTCAACATCGGCGCCTCCACGATCGAGCGCATCCTCCCCCCCCTGGCCCTCGCCCTGGCCCCGGGCGGCCGCGCCATTCTCGCCGGACTCCTGGTGGAGGACGAGAAGCAACTTCTCCAGGCCGCCACCCGCGTCGGCCTGGTCCTCGAGGACAAGCGCCGATCCCGCCCCTGGTCCGCCCTGGTTCTGCGCCGGTGACCATCTTCGGCTCGTCCCGAATGGACGGCGCATCGGAAGAGCCGGAGGCGTAGTTGCATGAGTGAGAGGATGGGCGTATATGGATCACATTCAGTCCCGTACGCGACCCGTTTCCAAGGAGGCGCACCATGCGCAGACTCTTTCCGGCGGCTGTCGCGGTATCTCTCCTGCTGCTTCCGGGCGCCGCGCTGGCGCAGCGAAAGCCTCCCCCGGCGGCTGGTGGAAACCCCTCCCAGGGGGCAACGTACATCTTCTTCGTCGGCGGGGATTTGCTGGGCGGGTTCGATCCGACCTTGGACCCGGTGATCATGGCCGCCGACAACGGGGACCGGCTGGAGATCCGGGGCGAAGGCGACTTCCAGATCTGGCCGAAGGATATCTTTGGCGGCGGGACGTTCGTCCACAAGGACGCCACCGGCAACGAGATCCGTCGAGGGAGCTGGATCGCGGTGGAGTTCCTGAGCTTCAACTCCTACGATGGCCTGGGCGGTCAGCTGCAACTCCGCATCGATCTGATCCCCGCGGGCCAGACAGCCGGGATCCCGGGGAAGATGCAGGTCGATTGCCCCTTGGGGGACCCGCCACCCAGCGCCGTGTTCGAGGCACGGGTCGTGTTCCAGGATTCCGGCCTCAACTTCAACAGGCGCATTCAGGGCGGGACGCTGTTCTTCAAGCTGCATATCGATCCCCCGATATGCGGGGGAATCCGGGGGAACTGCGCGCACTCGCTCTGCAGCGTCGGAGGGCCGCTCTCGCCGACCTGCCAGCCCGAAATTGACCCGACCTGCGTCGCCCGCATCTGCGAGGTCGATCCTTACTGCTGCTCGGCCGGATGGCACCAGGGCTGCGTCGACGCGGTCAAGACCGTGTGCGGCCTGTGCTGCTGCACCAAGGGGATCGCCCCATGCGATTGAGGGCTCCAGGGGGGCCGACCTGGATTCTGCGAATGCTTCACGAACCACGGAGACGAGCTCCGGACATCGATCAAGCCCGCCTCACTCCGCAAGGAGGGTTCATCATGCAGATACGCCTTCGGGCTCTTGCGCTCCTGAGCGCGTTGGCTCTGGGAGCATCCACCGCCTGGGCCACTTGCCCGGACTCCGTTCCCATGTACCACGTCCAGTCTCATTTCTCCTGTGCCGACGCATCCGGCGTGTCGGCGCTGGCCTACCAGATCTCCGACCCGCTGCGTGTGAACACGGGGACGGAGGACATTGCTTGCGAAGCCTTGGGCCCCGCCTGCTTCGGCGACAGCGGCGGCTCCGGGGACGGCAGGGTCACCATCGAGAGCGACTGGGGGAACCCGGGTGTCTCCGGATGTCCCGCTTTTCCTGGTGCGCACAGGGTGGTGATCGTCGTGCAGGCGTCGGATGGTGAGGGGCTCGTCCTGTCGCTGAGCGGAGCCGACCCTTCCCTGGGCTATATCGTCGAGGCGGCCCACCCGTTCGACACCGCGACCAGCGACGTCGCGCCCCTTGTCTGCGGGCGGAACCGCCCCACGTTGATCTCCTCGTCCGGCAATCCGGACGGCACCGTCACGGTCAACCTGCACCTCACGCCCCCGACGGTCTACAGCGACTGCGATCCGGATACGCTCGGCGCCTCTTTGGGCACGACCTGTCCCGATGGCTTCAGGGCGGACCCGTCTGTGGCCAGAATCGTCCTGAACGAGGATTGCGAACTGCCGGTGGACCTGCGCCGGGAGGCGTGGGGCGACGCCGCAGTGCTGCCGGACGCCGGAGGCAACGTGTCCTTGACGTTGCCCCGTGGGCCGGGTTTCCCGTGCGTCTCGATCGGATACACGGCCAACATCGGCGGGGCCGAGAGCGGGGCGGTCGTCGGGTTCCTGCGGCTGGCTGGAGTCGGATGCCCGGATCAGGATCAGGATGGATTCAGCGCCTGCCGGGGTGACTGCAATGACCGGAATCCGGCCATCCATCCCGGCGCCCCGGAGGCGTGCAACGGCATCGACGACAACTGCGACGGGGCGATCGATGAGTCCGCGACCGGTCCCGATGGCGATGGGGACGGGGTACCGGATGGCTGCGACAACTGTCCGAACGTGCCCAACCCCGGTCAGGAGGACGCGGACCTGGACTTCGTCGGCGACGCCTGCGACAACTGCCCGCAGATGCCCAACCAGGATCAGGACGACCTCGACGCGGATGGAGTGGGGACCGTCTGTGACAATTGTCCCACCGACCCCAACCCCGATCAACGGGATACCGATTTCGACGGCGTCGGCGATGTCTGCGACAACTGTCCGCTCTTTCCCAACCCGAATCAGGATCCGTTCGACTGCCACTGCGATCCGTCGGCACCCACGATCAACTTCTCGAGCCCGCTCGGCCGGGGATCGGGGCTGGTGAACTGGGTAACCTGCCCGGAGCTCGACCTGGTGGGGTTCAACCTCGTGATGATCGACCAGCAGGGGAACCGGACCCAGTTGAATCCGGTCCTGATCCCCTGCGAGGAGTGCGTCACCGGGGTCTCGCATGCGTACAGCTCCACCATCCCGAAGCACAAGAGCGGCCGGAACATCTTCCTGGAGATACTGAAGCTGAACGGTGTCGTGGTGGTGGTCGGGCCGGCGGTGAAGGAGTAGACCGGGGGATCCGAGGGCCGGCCCCCGGGCGGGGGCCGGTCGTCCAAGAGGCGAATCCATATCTCTGACCTCTTCGCCGCCATTCTCTGTGCTACTCGCAGGTTCCGACTGAAGCGTGCGCTTAGGCAGGATGGCTTCGAGATCCGTGAGGACCTGGCCCGGTTCCTGCCCTTTCCAGAGTCCGAGACTCTCGGTCGGTGTGGCAGCAACACCCGCGGACCCGCGCGCGCCCCGCTCCCGGGACCGCTGGCGATGGGGCCGCCATTGTCCTTGATATCGTTTCACCCCCTGCCCTATACTGGCGCGGCCCACAAGTGACCGAGTCTCTCTGAGGAGTCCGGGATGGCCTTCACGAAGGCCGAGACGATCTGGATGAACGGCCGTCTGGTCCCATGGGAGCAGGCGACGGTGCACGTCCTGTCACACGTCATCCACTACGGATCCTGCATTTTCGAAGGGATCCGCTGCTACAAGACGCAGCGGGGCCCGGCCGTCTTTCGTCTCCGCGATCACGTCGACCGGCTCTTCGAGGGGTGCGCGATCTACCGGATGGAAGTCCCGTACACGCGCGAGCAGCTGGAGGCGGCGATCCTCGAGACGATTCGCGCCAACCGGCTGGAGGCGTGCTACATCCGCCCGCTGGCCTACCGCGGGTACGAGTCCCTGGGCGTCGATCCGTTCCCGTGCCCCATCGACGTGGCGGTGGCGGCGTACCCGTGGGGCTCCTACCTCGGCAAGGACGCCGCGGAGAAGGGGGTGGACGTCATGGTCTCCTCCTGGCGGCGGCAGGCCCCCGACACGCTCCCCGCCATGGCCAAGGCGAGCGCCAATTACATGAACTCGCAGCTGATCAAGATGGAGGCGCTGGTCAACGGATACGTCGAGGGGATCGCCCTCGACTCCACCGGCTTCGTGAGCGAGGGGAGCGGCGAGAAC
The DNA here is from genome assembly GCA_036001465.1 of Candidatus Polarisedimenticolia bacterium. NCBI lineage: Bacteria > Pseudomonadati > Acidobacteriota > Candidatus Polarisedimenticolia > Candidatus Polarisedimenticolia bacterium. The sequence goes on along the minus strand of DASYUH010000078.1, from coordinate 34,435 downwards.
CTGTTCCTGGTGAAGAAGGGGAGCCTGTACACCCCGCCCCTGACCGCCTCGATCCTGCCCGGCATCACGCGCGCCACCATCCTGCAGCTGGCTCAGGACCTCAAGATCCCGGTGATCGAGCGGAGCATTCCGCGCGAGGCCCTGTACACGGCCGAGGAAGTCTTCTTCGTCGGCACCGCCGCCGAGGTGACGCCGATCCGGTCGGTCGACCGCGTGACGGTCGGGCGCGGCAGGCGGGGGGAGATCACCACGCGCCTGCAGGCGGAATTCAAGGCGATCACCTCCGGCCAGAGCGAAGACCGCCACCGCTGGCTCTCTCCCGTCTCGGATTTCGTTCCCGCGTAACAGCCAGAAAACAAGCCGCTTTCTTGACTTCCGCCCGTCCGGAACCTAGATTCGACCCGTCCGATCGAGGCGGCACTGCGCGCCCGGGGGAGCGGCGGCAAATCGATGCACGTCAATGATCTCCTGAAGATCGCGGCGGAGCGCAAGGCGTCCGACCTGCACCTGAAGGTCGGCAGCCACCCCGTGATCCGTATCAACGGACACCTGACACCCCTCTCCGAGCTGAACCGCCTGTCCCAGGAAGACACCATCGCCATGGCGTTCAGCATCATGAGCGGTCGCCAGAAGCAGAAATTCAAGGATCACTACGAGATCGACCTGGCCTACTCGGTCCCCGGGCTGGGGCGATTCCGCGTCAACGTGTTCCAGCAGCGCGGCACCGTCGGCCTGGTCCTGAGGGTCATCCCGGCGAAGATCCTGAGCATCGAGGACCTGCTCCTGCCCCCCGTCCTGAAGACGATCGCCGACGAGCGCCGCGGGCTCATCCTCGTGACCGGCACCACCGGGTCCGGAAAGTCCACCTGCCTGGCCGCCATGATCGACTACATCAACAACATGCGCACCGAGCACGTCATGACCATCGAGGACCCGATCGAGTTCCTGCACCGGGACAAGAAGAGCCTGGTGAACCAGCGCGAGGTGGAGGTGGACACCAAATCCTTCGCCACCGCGCTGCGCTCGGCCCTGCGGCAGGACCCCGACGTCATCCTGGTCGGCGAGATGCGGGACTACGAGACGATCGAGACCGCCCTGACCGCGGCCGAGACGGGCCACCTGGTGTTCTCGACGCTGCACACCCTCGACGCCACCGAGACGGTGAACCGGGTGATCTCGGTCTTCCCGCCGCACCAGCAGAAACAGATCCGCCTGCAGCTGGCCAGCGTGCTGAAGGCGGTCATCTCGATGCGCCTCCTGCCGCGCGCCGACGGCAACGGCCGCGTGCCGGCGGCGGAAGTCCTGCGCATCACCAACTTCGTGCGGGACTGCATCGAGAACAAGGACAAGACCAAGCTGATCCACGAGGCGATCGCCCAGGGGACCTCGCAGTACGGCATGCAGACCTTCGATCAATCCATCTACGGCCTGTTCAAGAAGGACCTGATCACCATGGAGGAGGCGCTGCGCCGCGCCAGCAACCCGGACGAGTTCAAGCTGAAGCTGCAGGGGATCGAGTCGACCGCCGACGTGGCGCAGCGGGAGATGGAGAGCACCCTGAAGACCGGGTTCGAGAACGCGCAGGGCGGCGCCGCGTCCGGCCCGGGCGCCTCGGTCTTCGATCTGTCACGCGCCCACGGCGCGGGCGGCGCCCGCAAGAAATAGGCCCCCGTGCGGGCCGCCTGCGATCCTCCGCCTGTCTCCGAGTTCGTGGTCTTCCCGCGCTCCCGCCGCGCCGCCGTCCGGCTTGATATAATGACGCGCTTTCGGGGGGGACAGATGACCCGTCCGGACACAGGCGCCGCACGGATTCGCGAGAAGTTCCTGCGCTTCTTCGAGGAGCGCGGGCACCAGCGCGTCCCCTCCTCCTCTCTGATTCCCGCCCAGGACCCGACCCTTCTGTTCACGAACGCCGGGATGAACCAGTTCAAGGACGTGTTCCTCGGGCGCGAGGAGAGACCCTACAGGCGCGCCGCCACGTCGCAGAAATGCATGCGGGTCTCCGGCAAGCACAATGATCTCGATCAGGTCGGCCGCACGCCGCGCCACCACACGTTCTTCGAGATGCTCGGGAATTTCTCCTTCGGGGACTACTTCAAGAAGGAGGCGATCGCGTTCGCCTGGGAGTTGATGGAGGGCGTGTTCGCCCTGCCGAAGGATCGCCTCTGGGTCACTATTTTCAAGGGCGACGACGAATCGTTCGAGGCCTGGCACAAGGGGATCGGCCTGCCGCCCGGGAGAATCGTCCGCCTGGGGGAGAAGGATAACTTCTGGTCGATGGGGGACACGGGGCCGTGCGGTCCGTGCTCCGAGATCCATTACGACCGGGGGGAGACGTTCGGATGCGGCGAGCCCGGCTGCGCTCCGGGCTGCGAGCGCGAGGGCTGCGAGCGCTACATGGAGCTCTGGAACCTGGTCTTCATGCAATACGACAGACAGCCGGGAGGGGAGCTCAAGCCGCTGGCCAAGACGGGGGTCGACACCGGCATGGGGCTCGAGCGTCTCGCCTCGGTCCTGCAGGGCGCGGCGAGCAACTACGAGACCGATCTGTTCGCGCCGATCATGGACGCCGCCGCGCGGCTGGCCGAGCACCGTGGCGCGCACCGGCCCGACCCGGGGAACGAGAACGACCGGGTGGCGCTCCGGGTGATCGCGGACCATGTGCGCGCCATGGTGTTCCTGATGGCGGACGGCGCCGTCCCGGGGAACGACGGCCGGGGATACGTCCTCAGGCGCATCATGCGGCGCGCCATCCGGTTCGGGCGAACCCTGGGGATCGAAACGCCCTTCCTGTGCGACCTGGCGGGCACGGTCATCGAGGTCATGGAGAGCGCCTACCCGGATCTTGTAGCGCACGGCGGGACGATCGCCCGGGCGGCGCGCCGCGAAGAGGAGCGTTTTGGCGAGACGCTCGCCGTCGGCCTGACGAAGGTGGAAGCGCTGGCGAAGACCCTGAAGGCGGACGGGAGGAACCTCATTCCCGGCGCCGAGGCGTTCCGCCTCTACGACACCTTCGGGCTGCCGCTCGACCTGATCAAGGACGTGGCCCACGGCTGGCACCTGGGGGTGGACGAGGCCGGCTTCGAGGAGGCGATGGAGGAGCAGCGCGAGCGCTCGCGCCGGGGCATGAAGGAGACCGTCTCCGCCGTGCCGGAGGTCGTGTCCCGCCTGCCGTCCCGGTCGATCGATTTCGTCGGCCACGAGACGACGGTCCTCGAAGCGTCGCGCGTCCTCGCCCTCGTGCGGGGCGGGCACCTCCAGGACGAGCTGCGCGCGGGGGAGGAGGGCCAGGTCCTGCTCGATCGCACCCCCTTCTATGCGGAGGGGGGCGGGCAGGTGGGGGACACCGGGTTCCTGACGGCGTCGGGCGGGGTGGCGCAGGTGCGCGACACGCAGGCGCCCCTTCCCGGCCTCAACCTGCACGACGTGGTGGTGAAGGAGGGCCGGCTGCGCACAGGGGAGGCGGTGCGCGCCGAGGTCGACCGCGGCCGCCGCGAGGCCGTGATGCGCAGCCACGACTCCACGCACCTGCTGCACGCGGCGCTGCGCGACGTGGTCGGACTGCACGTCAAGCAGGCCGGCTCGCTGGTCAACCCCGACCGCTTCCGTTTCGATTTCAGCCACTACGCGGCGCTCTCGGACGAGATCCTGGCGCAGGTCGAGGACGAGGTGAACGACGTCATCCGGCAGGACCTGCCCATCCGGACCTCCATCATGCCCCTGGACGAGGCCCTGCGGCGCGGGGCGCTGGCGTTCTTCGGGGACAAGTACGGCGCCACGGTGCGCGTCGTCGAAGTCCCCGGGTTCAGCCTCGAGCTGTGCGGCGGCACGCATGCCCAGAGCACCGGATCGATCGGGCTCCTCAAGGTGATCCAGGAGCGCGGCATCGCCGCCGGCGTCCGCCGCATCGAGGCGCTTGCGGGAGAGCAGGCCCTGCGCCAGGCGCGCGAGGACCAGGTCCTCGTGGGGCGCGTGCAGGCGACTCTCAACGTGGAGCGGCAGCGCCTGCACGAGACGCTCCAGCACCTGCTGGAGCAGAACCGCGCGCTGCAGCGGGAAGTGGATCAGATCAAAGTCACCCTGGCCGCCGGCGGCCCCGCGGCGGCCGCGGACGAGACGGCCGACGTCGCCGGCGTGAAGGTGCTGGTGCGCGGCCCGCAGGAGGGGCTCGACAAGGACGCCGTCCGGGCGCTGGTCGACCGCAGCCGCCAGCGGCTTCCTTCGGGGGTCATCGTGCAGTGGGCGGTGCGCGACGACCGGGTGACCGTGACCGCCTCGGTCAGCCGCGACCTGATCCCGCCCCTGCATGCCGGCGAGATCGTGAAGGAGCTTGCCCTCCTGTTCGACGGCCGGGGGGGCGGCAAGCCGGACATGGCGGAGGCCGGCGGCAAGAGCCCCGCCGACCTGAAGGGGACGCGCGGACGGACGCTGGAGGCGGTCGAGCGGGTCATCCGCCGCGTCGGGGCGGCGCGGTGACGCGCGCCGCGTGCTTCGTCATGGCGACCGCGGGGCTCCTGGCGCAGGCCGCCTCCGCGGACGAGATGTACTACCGCAAGGACGCCAGCGGCGCGCTCGTCCTGACCAACGTCCCGAGCAGCACCGACCTGCGCGCCTACCGCGGCCACGGCCCGCTGCGGGTGACCAGCTCGGGTGAGGAGTACCGCGAGCTGATCGCCCGCACGGCGCTGAGCCACGGCATCCATCCCGACCTGGTGTTCGCCGTCGCGGCGGTCGAGTCCAACTTCGACTCGCGGGCGGTCTCGGAGAAAGGGGCGCAGGGGCTCATGCAGCTGATGCCGGACACCGCCGCGCGCTTCGGCGTCGCCGACGCCTTCAATCCCGCCCAGAACGTCCTCGGCGGCGTGCGCTACATGCGCTACCTTCTCGATCTGTTCAAGGGGGACTCGCGGCTGGCCCTGGCCGCGTACAACGCCGGCGAGAACGTCGTCCTGTCGCGGGGCGGCGTGCCGCCCTATCCGGAGACCCGCCGCTACGTCAGCAAGGTACTTCAGCTGTTCGGGGGAAAGAAGCCGATCATCTCGCGGGAGCCGCCGCGTCCGCCGGCGAGCCGTCCCACAGCCGCGCCGATCAAGACCTATACCGACGCCGCCGGAGTCGTCCACATGACCGACTCGGAGCCGCCGAAGAGCACGCCCTCGCCGACGGCGCCGCCCCCCGACGCCACTCCTTGAGTGCCGATCGCGAGGGCGTGGTCGACCTGGTCCGCCGGGTGCCCAAGGCGGAAATCCATCTGCACCTGGAAGGATCGGTCGACCTGGAGACGCTGCTCGAGATCCTGCGCTCGCGCGGCGAGCACGCCGGGCCGGAAACGCGGGCGCGTCTGGCGCCCCTCTATGCTCACCGCGATTTCCCGGGCTTCCTTCAGAACTTCCGCCTGGTCTGCCAGGAAATCCGCCGCCCCGAGGACCTCGGTCTCGTCGCCACGGGCCTGTCACGACGCCTGCAGGGGGAAGGGGTCCGGTACGCGGAGGTCTTCTGCTCTCCCGCCGTCTTCAAGCGGCTGCACGGCCTCCCGGCGCTCGAGGTCATGGACGCGGTGAGCGCCGCGGCGCGCCGGCGGGAGAAGGACGGCGGGCCCCGCCTGCGTTTTCTGCTCGACGGCGTGCGCCAGTTCGGCGTCGAGGGGATGGAGGAGAACGTCGAGTGGGCGATCGCCTGCCGCGCCCATGACGTCATCGGCATTGGCATGGGCGGCGACGAGTCGTCGGCCCCGACGGGGGCGTTCGCCGGGCCGTACCGCGAAGCCCGGCGCCGCGGGCTGCGCACCACTGTGCACGCGGGGGAGTTCGGCGGCCCGCGATCGGTCTGGGAGGCGATCGAGATCCTGGAGGTGGAGCGGATCGGCCACGGAGTGCGCGCCGTCGAGGACCCCGAGCTCCTCCGCGTGCTCGCCCGCCTCGGGGTCCCGCTGGAATGCTGCCCGACGAGCAACGTGCGCACCGGCGTCGCACCGGGATGGGAGCGGCACCCGATCGCCGACCTTGTGCGCGCGGGGGCGTGCGTGACGGTCAGCAGCGACGATCCGGCGATGTTCTCCACCACGCTCGTGGGGGAATGGGAGGCGCTGCAGGCGCGCCTGGGGCTCGAGGCGGAGGAGGTCCTCGCGATCGGGGTGCGCACCGCTCGCTCGACCTTCCTGCCGGAAGCGGAGAAGGAGGTCCTGGCGGCCGCGATGCTCGAGGCCGCGGCCGGCGGCCCGGGGGCGCCGCCGTGACCGCCTCCATGGAGCGGGCCAGCCCGCGCGCACCTCGCTCCGCCCTGGTCGTCGTCGGCCTTCTCGCCGTCTACGTGCTGTCTCTGCAGGCCCTGCTCCGGCCCGGGGGCGGCCTGCGCGGCCGCTACTTCATCCGCGGCGAGGGGGGCGTCGAGATCGCCGTCCACGAGCGCATCGACGCCGATCTGAATTTTCCCGTCCCGCAGCGTCTCGACTCCGCCTACATCTTCCACTGGGACATGCGCAGGCACGGGTTCCCGGCCACGATGCCGCCCTACAGCATTCACTGGACCGGCCTCCTGCTCGTGCCGCAGCCGGGAACGTACGGCTTCTCGGTGGACGTCCAAGGGGAGGCCGCCCTGCAGATCGACGGGTCGCCGCTCGAGCTGCAGCCGGACACCCTGACGGAGAGGTCCCTCTCCGCCGGCTGGCACCCGGTCGCCTTCGACTACGCTCTCGGCCAGGGAGACGCCAGGGTGGTCCTCTCCTGGCGGCCACCGGGGCAATCGGTGCAGCCGATCCCGTCCCGTTTCTTCGCCCCCGATCCCGCGGCGGTCACGGCCGCGTCCACGCGGCGCGGGCTGGGCTGGGGACTGCTGGCGGCGGGCGCGGCGCTGGCGCTCGCCGGCGTGATCCTGGGCCGGCGGGAGCGGGGGGCGGTAGCGGGCCTTCTCGCCTCTCTGCGGAGCGAGCGGGTCACGCTGGCCCTCGGCGCGATCATCGTCCTGGCGGCGCTCCTGCGTTTCCATGACCACGCGCTGGTGCCGTTTCACCACGAGACGGCCGACGAGTACCAGCACGCCTGGGAGGGCTGGTCCCTCCTCCACCAGGGTGTGCCGGCCGCCTGGAGCATGTTCCCGGACCGGTACCCGATGAGCGACACGGTCGATTTCCGCTGGTTCGGCGACCGCTACGTCGTGGTCAGGCCGTATTTCGACCACCCGCCGCTGTTCTCCCTGATCGTCGGCCTCGTGACGTCGCTCAGGCAGAGCGCCACCTACCCCATTCCCTGGGATTTCCTCTCCGGGACGTTGCCACTGATGCGCGTCGTGCCGATCCTCCTGAGCCTCGCCGGGATCGTCCTCCTGTACCGCCTGGCGCGCTCCTACGGGGTGTCGGAGAGGGCCGCGCTCCTCGGGACCCTGGTGTACGCCACCCTGCCGCTCATCGTGCTGGCGCACCGTCTGGTGAAAGCGGAGAGCCTGCTGGCGATCCTCTTCATGGGGGCGATCCTGGCGGCCCACCGCCACCGGCTGAGCGGCCGGATGGGAGACGCCGTCGTCGCGGGCGTCCTGGGGGGATTGTCGATCTGGACCAAGGCGACCGGCGTGGCGGTCGTGGGGGTCGTCCTCGTCCTCCTCCTCTCGGCCCGGCGGTTCCGCGGCGCCCTTCTGGCGCTCGGACTGGCGGCGGGTTTCCTGGCGCTGTATCTCGTGTACGCCTGGACGCAGGACTTCGGCATCTTCCTCAAGGTGATCCAGGCCCAGTCGACGAGCAAGTGGGTCGGCCTGGAGTCGCTCCAGGATCTGCTGACGGGGAAGATCGTCACGAAGTACTTCGGGCGCGGCTGGTACCTGTGGCTGCTTCTGTGCGCGGGGCTGGCCGCCTTCCGCAGGGAGCGCGCCATCCTGATGCCGCTGGCGCTCTACGGCACCCTGATCGCGCTGACCGCCGACCATCGTGTCATCTACGGCTGGTACCGGATCCCGCTCTATCCGTTCCTGTGCGTGGCCGCCGGAACGGCGCTGGAGAGGATGATCAGCCGGGGGGATCTGTACCGGGTGTTTCCGTTCGCCATCACCGCGGTGGCGACCGGGGCGCTGTACGCCTGGTCCGGGGAGCCGCTCCTCATCCAGAGCAAGCCGGCCGTGGCCCTCTTCGCCCTGATCGCCCTGCTGCCGTTCCTCGTCCGGTTGGCCTTCGAGTCGGCCCTCACCGAGAGGATCGCGCGCCTGGCGACCTGGGTCCTCCTGGCGGCGTTCCTCTTGACCAGCTTGATCATCGACGACGGCCTGCTCGAGATCTACTCCGCGACGCGCGGCCTGCGCTGAGCCCGCCGGCCGGGCCGGGGGCGGACGCGATCGCCAGGCGCCTGAGCCCCGCCGCGATGAGGGCGTCGACGAGGGCCTCGCTGCGCGCCTCGCAGTACACGCGCAGGATCGGCTCGGTGCCCGAGGCCCGGAACAGGATCCAGCCGGCTTCCCCCAGCAGGAGCTTGACGCCGTCGAGCGGGTCGACGCGCTCGACCGGAATCCCCGCCAGGCGCGCGGGCGGGTCGTCCCGGATGCCCCGCACCCCCTCCTGCGCCGTCTCCACCCGCAGCGGCAGGTCGACCCGGCGATAGGCGAAGCGGCCGTACTCCTTCTCGACCCGGGCGACGGCCCGCGTCAGGCGGCGCTCCGAGACGGCGAGCATCTCGAGCAGGACCAGGCCGATCAGGATGCCGTCGCGCTCGGGAAGAAAGTTCTTCACGCCGATGCCGCCGCTCTCCTCGCCGCCGATCAGGACATCCTCCTGCCGCATCAGGGCGGCGATGTGCTTGAACCCGACCGGCAGGTCGTAGAACGGCAGGTTGAACCGCCGGGCGATGCGCTCCGCGACCAGGGTGTTGGCGAACGTGCGGGCGATTCCGCCGGTCCATTTCCGGTTCTCGATCAGGTGCAGCGCCACGAGGGAGAAAATCTGGAACGGGGACAGGACGCGGCCGGTCTCGTCGCACACGCCGATGCGGTCGCCGTCGCCATCGGTGGCGATCCCGATGTGGGCGCGCCCCCGCACGACCGCCTGGCGCAGCGGCCCGAGGTTTTCGGGACGCGGCTCGGGCGGCGTGCCGCCGAACAGCGGATCGGGCAGGGCGCGGACCGTCTCGATCCGGGCCCGTCCCCCTTTGAGAAATCCTTCGAGGATGCGGCCGCCGCTCCCGTGCATGCTGTCCACCACGACGCGCAGCGGGGCGCGGCGGATCACGCCGCGATCGACCACGGCCCCGAGGCGCGGCAGGTAGGCGGGCAGGAACGACTGGCGCGACGCGGGAGGCTGTGCGGTGCGCGGCGGGGTCCGCCCCAGAAGCGCCTCGACGCGCGCCGTCAGCTCGGGAGGCGCGCTGCCCCCGAACGCCGCCTTGAGCTTGAAGCCGTTCCAGGCCGCCGGGTTGTGGCTGGCGGTGATGCAGACGCCGAGCGGCGCGCCCGAGGCGACCACCTGGCACGAGACCATCGGCGTGGTGACCGGCCCGTCCGGCAGGAGGGTCGGGACGCCGTTCCCTTCCAGGACCGAGGCGGCGGCCTCGGCGAAGCGCGGGCCCAGGAAGCGCACGTCGTGGCCCACCGGCACCGGCTTCCCCGAGCCGTCCGTCTGCCGGATGACGGCGGCAACGGCCTGCGCCACGGCGCGCACGTTGTCGAACGTGAATTCGTCGGCGATGATGCCGCGCCAGCCGTCGGTCCCGAAGCGAATCACCAGAATCATCCCGTTGACCGTCCCGCTCGGCCTGTGTTAGTTTGCTCAGGTCCGCCTGGATCGACGGCCGGCTCGGGCATCAGCGGGGCGCGGCCTCGCGGCATTCTACACTCGGACTCCCCGGCTACCGACGCGATGATCAACCTTCCGACCTGGATCACGATCATCCGGATCTTCCTGACGCCCGTGCTGGTCGTCGTGCTGATGACGCGCGTCACCGCCTTCGAGCCGATCGGCCTCGACTGGCAGATGATCGGCGTCATCGTCTTCCTCCTGGCGTCGTTCACCGACTATCTCGACGGGTGGCTGGCGCGACGGCGCAACGAGGTGACCACCCTCGGCATCCTGCTCGACCCGATCGCCGACAAGCTGCTCACCTCCGCGGCCTTCATTTCGCTGGTGCAGATCGGCGTGACGCCCGCCTGGATGGTCTGGATCATCATCGGGCGCGAGTTCGCCGTCGACGGTTTGCGCATGATCGCGTCCAGCCAGGGGGTCACCATCGGCGCCACCATCTGGGGAAAATACAAGACCGGGTCCCAGGTCGTGGCGATCGTCCTGCTCATCTTCGGGAACAAGTACCTCGGGAAGTGGGACCTGGCCGGCGACGTGGCGATCTGGGTGGTGGTGGCCCTGGCGACCCTTTCGGCCGCCGACTACTTCATGCAGTTCTCGCGGCGCCTGGGGGTCATCGGAGGCCACGTCTCATCCGGGGGAGGGCACCCTGGCTAGGAAGCGACGCGCCCCCCAAGGGCGTCTCGGCCGCCTCCGCCAGCATTTTCTGACCGGGCTGGTGATCGTCCTGCCCCTGCTCGTCACCATCTGGATGCTGCGCATCCTGTTCAACCTCGTGCACGGTGTCTCGACCCCGTTCATCCTCAGGATCCTGAGCCTGATGCACGCCCCCCTCGTCGACGATCCGGCGTTCTCCGGCTACATCGCCCCCCTGATCGGTGTCGTGGCCACGCTGCTCCTGATCGTCCTGGTCGGCCTCAGCGCCGCCAATTTCCTCGGGCAGCGCATCGTGAGGGAGTTCGATCGGCTGATGCTGCGCATCCCGCTGATCAAGGCGATCTACGGAGCGGCCCGGCAGCTCCTCGACGCCCTCGGCAGCAAGAACAGCAATTTCCAGAGGGTCGTCATGATCGAGTATCCGAGGACGGGCGTGTACACGATCGGCTTTCTCGCCAAGCAGGACACGACGCTCGTCGCCTCGAAGAAGGACGGAGCGATCGAGGGACACTCGCTGGTGTTCCTGCCGACGACGCCGAATCCGACCTCCGGGTGGCTGGCCGCGGTACCCGACAAGGACGTGATCCCCCTGGATATGTCGATTGAAGACGGGATCAAGACGATCGTCAGCGGCGGCCTCGTGGTGCCCCCCGCCTGGGAGCGGCGCTAAGGCGGGCGGCGGGCCGGCGGGAGTCCGATGTTCTACTGGTTCGTGAAGGCCATCTTCTTCCCGTTCGCGCACTTCTACCTCGGCATGACGCGCGACGGCCTCGAGCACCTGCCGCGCCGCGGGCCGGCGATCGTGGTGTCGAACCACGCCTCCTACGTCGACGCGATCCTCCTCGGCACCGCCTCGCCCCGGCCGATTCATTTCCTCGTCCTGCAATGGATGTACGATCTGATCCTGATACGCTGGTTCTACTGGGGCATGGGGACGATTGCGGTGAGCGGCGAGGGCCGGGACTCCAAGGGAATCAAGAGGGCGCTGCGCCTTCTGGCATCGGGGCGCGTCCTGGGAGTGTTCCCCGAGGGATCGCGGAGCTCCGATGGGACGCTGAGCGAGCCGCGCCTCGGGGCGGCCATGATCGCGGCCCTCTCGGGCGCACCGGTGGTGCCGGCCTGGATCGACGGCGCGCGCGACTCGCTGCCGGTGGGCGACTTCTTCCCGAAGCCGGCGCGCATCCACGTGCGTTTCGGCAGGCCGCTCCGTTTCGAGAAGGGGCGCGACGGGGGTGGCCGGGACGCCCTCGGGGTCTTTTCGCGGCAGATGCTCGAAGCCATCCGATGCCTCGAGCCTTCCGCATGAGCGCGCCGGGCGCCGAGCTGATCGCGGTCGGCTCGGAGCTCCTCGAGCCCTGGCGCACCGACACCAACGGCTCCTACCTGGCGCGCGTCCTGGGCGAGCGCGGCATCGCGGTGCGCTTCCGCACCGTGGTGGGCGACACGGTGGACGACCTGGAAGGCGCCTTCCGCGTCGCCCTCGACCGATCCGATCTCATCGTCGCGACGGGAGGATTGGGGCCGACCATCGACGATCTGACGCGCGAGGCGGTCGCGCAGCTCCTCGGCCTGCCACTCGTCCAGGACGAGGCCATCCTCCGGCGGATCGAGGAGCGCTTCCGCCGCCACGGCCTGCCGATGCCGCCTCAGAACCGTCGCCAAGCGATGGTGCCGCAGGGGGCCGAAGTCCTGCCGAACCGGCTGGGGACCGCGCCGGGGTTGTGGATCGCCCGCGGGGCGGCGCGCATCGTTCTCCTGCCGGGAGTGCCCGAAGAGATGCGGCAGATCACGGAGGAGTCGGTCCTGCCGCGCCTGCAGGGATCGGGCGAGCGCTTCGCCCACCGTATCATCAAGATCGCCGGGCTGGCCGAGTCGGAGGTCGATCGCCGCCTGGACGAGGTGGCGCGGGCCGCCGCCCCGGTCGCCTGGACCATCCTGGCGTCGCCGGCGCAGGTCGAGATCCACCTGCGCGAGCGTGTGCCCGCAGGAGGGCGGCCGAAGGGAATCGAACGGATCGATCGCGCCATCGCCGCGGTCCTCGGGGCGCACCTCGCCGCGCGGGACGACGACACGATCGAGGACGTCACCGGACGCCTCCTCGCAAGCCGAGACGCCACCCTCGCAACGGCCGAGTCGCTCACCGGCGGCGGCATCGCCGAGCGGGTGACCCGGATCCCCGGGGCTTCCCGCTATTTTCGCGGCGGAGTCGTCGCCTACGTCGACGAGGCCAAGGGGGCGGTCCTCGGCGTGGATCCGGAGACCCTGCGGGAGCGCGGAGCGGTCAGCCGGGAGACCGCGCTGGAGATGGCGCGCGGGGCGCGGCGACTGTTCGGATCGACCTGGGCGCTGTCGGCCACGGGATACGCGGGTCCGGATGGAGGCGGGCCCGATCGCCCGGTGGGCACCACGATCCTGGGCCTGGTCGGCCCCGGCGTCGAGACGGTCCGCGAGCTGAATTTTCCAGGATCCCGCGACGTCATCCGCGAGCGCTCCTGCCGTTCGGCGCTCGACATGCTGCGTCGCGCCCTTCTGGAGGCGGGGCCGTGAGGCTGTTCGTCGCGGTGGAGCTTCCGCTCTCCCTCCGTCAGCGGCTCGGCGCGGTGCAGGACGCGATGCGGTCGGCGCCTCTGGAGGTGCGCTGGGTGCGTCCGGAGGGGATTCACCTGACCCTGAAATTCCTGGGGGAGACCGAGGACGCTCGCCTGGCGGTGATCGCGGCGGCGCTCGGGGGGGCGGGGCGCGACCTCGCCCCCTTCCGGCTGATGGCCGGAGGGGCCGTCCCGTTCCCGGATCGCGGCACGCCGCGACTGATCTGGACCGAGATCGAAGGCGACCTGGAATCGGTGCGGCGCCTCGCGGCGGCGATCGACCGGGCGATGGCGTCGCTCGGTTTTCCGCCGGAGGGACGCGAGTTCAAGGCGCACCTGACGCTGGGACGCGTGCGCGGCCGATCGCGCGGCGACTGGCGCGCGACCCTCCAGAAGACAGGGGAGCTGGCGCGGGGCGAGTTCGAGGTGCGGGAATACGTGCTGTTCCAGAGCCTGCTGTCGCCGGGCGGGTCGGTCTACACGCCGCTGCAGCGGTTCCCCTTGGAGGCCCGAGCGGCATGATCCTCCTCGTCCTGGTCCTGGCCTTCGCCCTGGGGAGCGTCCCCTTCTCGCACCTGATCGCCAGGCTGCGCGGCGTCGACCTTCGATCGGTCGGCAGCGGCAACATCGGCGCGACGAACCTGGCCCGGGCGCTCGGGTACGGGGCCGGAGCTCTCGGTCTCATCCTGGACGCGGTCAAAGGAGCGGCGGCCGTGATCGTGGCCCGCAGCCTGCTGGGGGACGCAGCGACTCCGGCGATCCAGGCGCTGGCCGCGCTCCTGTCGGTGGCCGGCCACGCGTTCACCCCCTGGCTCGGATTCCGCGGAGGCAAGGGCGTGGCGACCGGAGCGGGGGCGTTCGCAGCCCTCGCCCCCGCGGCGATCCTGTGGGCGCTCCTGGTCTTCGTGGTCGCCGTCTCGGTCGGCCGCATGGTCTCGCTCGCCTCGGTCCTCGCGGCCGTCGCTCTCCCTGTCTCGGCCCACTTCACAGGCGCGCCGCGCCCGGTGACCGCCGCGGCCGGCGCCGTCGCGGCCCTGGTCATCGTGCGGCATCGGGACAATCTGGCGCGGCTCGTCCGGGGGACCGAGAGCCGGCTGGGCATGGGGGGAGGAGCGTGAAGGCCGCCGCCGTCCTGGGAGCGGGCTCGTGGGGAACGGCCTTGGCGCTCCACCTGGCGCGGACCGGTACTTCTACGCGCCTGTGGGCCCGGGACGGGGCCGCCGCGGATCGGCTGCAGAGGGAGCGCCAGAACGGAGAGTACCTGCCAGGGCACCATTTCCCCGAGGGGCTCAGGGTGACCGGCCGTCTCGACGAGGCGCTGGCCGGGGCGGGGCTCGTGATCTTCGTGGTGCCGGCGCAGTGGAGCCGGCCGGTCTACCTGGACGCCGCGCCCCACCTGGAGGCGGCGGCCGACCTGGTGATCGCCTCGAAGGGGATCGAGCAGCAGAGCCTGCTCCTGCTTTCGGACGTGCTGGGCCAGGCGGCCGGCGAGGCGGCGGGCCGGCGGGCCGCGGTCCTTTCCGGGCCGAGCTTCGCCGCGGAGGTCGCGCGCGGCGACCCGACCGCCGTCGTCCTCGCCGGGACGGACCCGCGGGCGGCGGAGCGGGTGCAGGCCGTCCTGTCCCAGGCCAACCTGAGGGTCTACAGGAACGCCGACCGCGTGGGTGTCGAGCTGGCCGGCGCCCTGAAAAACGTGGTCGCCATCGCCACCGGCATCTCCGAAGGCCAGGGATTCGGGTCGAACACGCGCGCCGCCCTGATCACCCGCGGCATGGCCGAAATGTCCCGCCTGGGGACGCGCCTGGGAGGGCGGCCCGAGACGTTCGCCGGTCTCGCCGGCGCGGGGGACCTGATCCTGACCTGCACCGGCACGCTGAGCCGCAATCGTTCCGTGGGGCTCGAGGTCGGGCGGGGGCGCCGGCTGGAGGACGTCCTGGCCGGCATGCGCATGGTGGCCGAGGGGGTCGCGACGACGCGCGCGGCGGTGGCGCTCGCGCGGCGCGCTGGCGTCGACATGCCGATTGCCGAGCAGGTGCACGCCGTCCTCTTCGAGGGCCGGGACGCGCGTGACGCCGTGACCGGACTCCTGGCGCGGCCGCTCAAGGAGGAAGCGTGATCGATCTGCACAATCACCTGCTCCCCGGGATCGACGACGGGGCGAAGAAGGTCGAGGAGACGCTGGAATTCCTCCGGATCGCGCGGCGGGACGGGGTCCGCGTGGTCGTCGCCACGCCGCACATGAAGCCGGGGGTCTACGACAACGAGCGCGACACGATTCTGCAGAGAGTGGCCATGGTGCGCGAGGCCGCCCGGGGGGACGAGGCACAAGGCGTGGAGCTCCTGCCCGGCGCCGAGGTGTACTTCACCGCCGATCTGGCCGCCCGCGCCAGGGCCGGCGCCCTGATGACCGTGGGGGATCGCGGCCGATACCTGCTTCTGGAGCTGCCGTACCAGCAGAGTCCGATGCACGTCGACGACACCATCTTCCAGCTGCGTCTCCTGCGCATCACCCCCCTGATGGCGCATCCCGAACGCGTGGCCTATTATCTCGAGGACATCGACCGGGTTGCCGCCTCCGTCCGTCTCGGAGCGCTCACGCAGGTGACCGCGTGCTCTCTCACCGGAAAGTTCGGCGACAAGGCGCGCGTCTTCGCGCTCGCCATGCTGGGGCGCAACCTGGTTCATGTCCTCGCCACCGACAGCCACGACGTGCGTTACCGCCCTCCCGTCCTGTCGGAGGGCTTCCGGGCGGCCGCCGCCGTCCTCGGCGAGACCCGCGCGCGCCGCCTGGTGCAGGACATCCCCCAGGCCATCCTCGACGGCCAGGACGTCGAAGTCGAGGAGGCGGTGGCGCCGCCGCGGCGCGGCATGATGGCCCGCCTGGGATCTCTCTTCGCCCGGCGGCGCCCCTAGGAGTGTGTCCGAGTATCGGGCCGGGTCGCGTTCCGGAGGCCGTGGGGCCGAATACTCGGGCACACTCCTAAGGCATCCAGGGCATCCGCGGTTTACAAAAGTCATTGAATTTGATAGGATTACACGCTCTTGTCCGGTGCAAATCGGCGCGCACCGGCGCTTGCGGGCGGGGAGCCTCTTGAATTCAATCCGTGGTGTTCCGGGCCGATCGGCCGCGATCCTCGCGGCCCTCCTCCTGCTCTGCGCGGCGATCCCTTCGTTCGCGCGGCCGCGGACGGCGAGGCAGGACGAAGCGCAGCGCCAGCTCCGTCTCTCCCGCATCCAGGTCGAGCAGGGGAAGACGCAGGAGGCGCTGGAGTCGGTCAAAACGGCGATCAAGCTCGATCCCGGGTACGCGGACGCCCACTACTATCTCGGCTTCATCCGCTACCAGCTGAGCGAATACCAGCCGGCCGCGAAATCGTTCAAGAAGGCGATCAAGCTGAACCCATACTTCACCGACGCCCACAATCACCTGGGCCTGGTCTACCGGGAGCTGCAGGAGTACGACAAGGCGCTCGACGAGTTCCACATCGCGCTCAACGACAAGTCGTACCGCTCGCAGGAGAAGATCCACTTCAACATCGGCCACCTCTATCTCGCCCGCAAGATGTACCCGGAGGCGATCGCCAGTTTCCAGAAGGCGGTCCAGCTGAGCCCGGCCTACCTGCGCGGCATCCTGGGGCTCGGCACCGCGTACGCCCGCTCCGGGCAGAAAGGGCTGGCGGAGAAGGAGCTGCAGAAGGTCGTCGCCCTCGACCCCGACTCTCCCGAAGCCGCGGAGGCCCGCCAGCTGCTCGGCCTGAAGGTGAAGCAGGCAGGCTCATGACCGCGTCGGAGTCGCCGCAAGCCGCCGGACACCTCGAGCGCCTGCGACAGGGGCTGCGCCGCACGCGGGAAGGGATCCTGGGAAAAATCGGCGCGCTGATCCGGGGAGAGGCGCCGGCGCGCGACTGGACGGGTGACCTGGAAGCGGCGCTGATCCAGGCCGACCTCGGGCCGAGGGCCGCGAGCCGGATCGTGGCCGCGGTGACCGCCGCCTCGTCGGCCAGGGTCCCGCCCTCGTGGGAGGGCGTGCGGGACGCGGCGCGCCGCGTGCTGCGCGAGATCCTGGCGGCCGGGCCACCGCTCCCCGAGCCGGCGCGGCCGCCTCGCGTGATCCTGGTGGTCGGAGTGAACGGCGGCGGCAAGACGACGACCGCCGCGAAGCTGGCGCGACGGCTGCGCGCCGAGGGAAAGAGCGTCGTGCTGTGCGCGGCCGACACGTTTCGCGCCGGCGCCGGAGAGCAGCTTCGCGTGTGGGCCGAACGGGTCGGCGCCGGATTCGTGGGGCACCGGCCGGGGGCGGATCCGTCGGCCGTGATCTTCGATGCGGCGGCCGCCGCCGTGGCGCGCGGCGCCGACGCGCTGATCGTCGACACCGCGGGGAGGCTCCACACCCAGGACCCGCTGATGCGCGAGCTGGAGAAGATCGTGCGGGTCGTGGGACGGCGCGTCGAGGGGGCGCCGCACGAGGTGCTCCTGGTCCTGGACGCGACCACCGGCCAGAACGGCGTGAACCAGGCGCGGCAGTTCATGGACGCGGCGCGGGTCAACGGTCTCGTCCTGACCAAGGTCGACGGCACCGCCAAGGGGGGCGTGGCCGTGCGCATCGTGCAGGAGCTCGGCATTCCGCTGCGCTACGTGGGCGTAGGGGAAGGGCCGGACGACCTGGTCGACTTCGATCCGGACGAGTTCCTGGAAGGGCTGCTGCCCTCCGCCGCATAGGGAGGGACGTCCCCGGCGGAGGTGTGTTGATGAAAAGGACGTTGGGGCGCCCGCGGACCGCACGGGACGACAGGCGGTATCTCCGGATGGCCCTGGGCCTCGCGGCCAGGGGCGAGGGCCAGACGGCCCCCAACCCGATGGTCGGGGCGATCCTGGTCCGCGGCGGTCGCGTGGTCGGCGAGGGGTATCACACCCGGGCCGGCGCGCCGCACGCCGAGGCGGTGGCCCTGGCGCAGGCCGGGTCGCGGGCGCGCGGCGCGACGCTGTACGTGAACCTGGAGCCGTGCTGCCACTTCGGGCGCACGCCGCCGTGCGTGGACTCGATCCTGGCCGCGGGCGTCGGGCGGGTGGTGGCGAGCCTCGAGGATCCCGACCCGCGGGTCCGGGGGAAGGGGTTCAGGGCGCTGCGCGCGGCCGGCACGAGGGTCCTGGTGGGCCCGCTGGCGCGCGAGGCGCGGAGGCTGAACGAGAGCTTCCTGAGGCGCGTCGTCGCCGGCCGGCCGTTCGTGACACTCAAGGCCGGGATGAGCCTCGACGGACGGATCGCCACCCGGACCGGCGAGTCGAAGTGGATCACGTCGCCGGCGGCGCGGGCCGCGGCGCGGGAGCTGCGGGCGGAGCACGAAGCGGTCCTGGTCGGCGTGAACACGGTGCTTCGCGACGATCCCCGCCTGTCGGCGCGGGGGGCGCGGCGGCCCGGCAACGGCTCGGGGCCGCGCGTCGGTGACGGGGGCGGCCAGCCGGTGCGCGTGGTCCTCGACACCCGTTTGCGGACGCCGCCGGGAGCGCGGATCCTGGCCGACGGCGCGGGGCCGGTGATCGTCGTCACGCTGCGGGGCGCGCCGCGGGCGCGGCGCCGCAAGCTCGAAGCGGCCGGGGCGCTCGTCGTCGAGGTGGGCGGCCGCGACGGCCACGTCAGTCTGGAGAAGGCGCTCCGGGAGCTGGGGCGCCGCGGCATCAGCAGCGTGCTCGTCGAGGGGGGATCGGAGGTCCTCGGCTCGGTCCTGGACGACCGGATCGGCGACCGGCTCGTGCTGTTCGTGGCGGGACGGGTCCTGGGCGGGCGCGGGGCGCTGCCGGCCTTCGGAGGGCGGGGCTCGGCGCGCCTGCGTGATGCGCCGCGGCTGCGCGAGGTCAGGGTGCGAACTCTCGGCCGCGATCTGAGGATCGACGGCCGGCTGGTGTTCCCGCGCGGGCGGGGCTGAGGAGACATGTTCACGGGGCTGGTGGAATCGACCGGAAGGGTCCAGGGGATCGAGCGGCACGGGGACGAGGCGCGCCTGCGCGTCGAGGCGTCGTTCTCCCCCGATCTGCATCGAGACGAGAGCGTCGCCGTAGACGGCGTCTGCCTGACCATCGTCCGGCGGACCGGCCGGTGGTTCGAGGCGATCGTCTCCCCCGAGACGCTGGCGCGCACCACGCTCGGCCTGAAGACCGCCGGCGACCGGGTGAATCTGGAGCGCGCGCTCCGCCTCGGCGATCGACTCGGCGGGCACCTGGTGCAGGGGCACGTGGACGGCGTGGGGATCGTGGAGTCGGTCCGTCCGGAAGGCGGCGGATCGAGGGTCGGCATCGGGTTTCCGGCGGCCCTCGCGGAGTGCATCGTCCTGAAGGGCTCGATCGCCGTGGACGGGGTGAGCCTGACGGTCGCGTCCCGCGGACGGCTCTCCTTCGAGGTCGCCCTGATCCCGGAGACGCTGGCCGTCACGCGCCTCGGCGAGTATGCCGCCGGCACGCCGGTCAATCTGGAAGTGGACATGATGGGACGATATGTGGTCGAGTATCTGAAGGGACGGCAGCCCGCGGGCCGGCCGCATCCCGCCGTGACCCGGGAGCACCTCGTCCGGCACGGATTCATGCGAGAGGACCAGGCGCCATGAGCAGGGGCGGGAACGGCAGGGGCGGTAACGGCAAGACCGGCCCGCATTTCGCGGCGATCGAGGACGCCATCCGCGAGTTCGCGGCGGGGCGCTTCCTGATCGTCGTCGACGACGAGGACCGCGAAAACGAAGGGGACCTGACGATTGCGGCCGAGAAGGTCACGCCGGAGGGGATCAACTTCATGGCCCGCTACGGGCGCGGCCTGATCTGCATGCCGATGACCGAAGAACGGCTCGAGGAGCTGGACATTCCTCTGATGGTGAAGGACAACACCTCCCCCTACAACACGGCCTTCTGCGTCTCCATCGAGGCGAAGCGGAACGTCTCGACCGGGATCTCGGCGGCCGACCGGTCGCACACCGTGAAGGTGGCGATCGATCCGCGCACGCGGCCGGGCGACTTGACGCGCCCCGGGCACATGTTCCCCCTGAGGGCGCACCGGGGCGGGGTGCTCAAACGCGCGGGACAGACGGAATCCGCGGTCGACCTGGCGCGCCTCGCCGGGCTGTACCCGGCGGGCGTCATCTGCGAGATCATGAACGACGACGGCACGATGTCCCGCCTTCCCGACCTGGTGGAGTTCTCGAAGCGTCACGGCATCCTGATGATCACCGTGGCCGACCTGATCGCCTACCGGATGCGCAACGAGAGCCTGGTGCACCGCGTGGCGCAACCGGTCCTGCCGACCATGGACGGCGAATTCCGCCTCGTGGCGTACCGCAGCAGCATCGAAAAGAAGACGCACCTGGCGCTGGTGCTGGGGGACATCCAGCCGGAGGACAAGGTCCTGGTCCGGGTCCATTCGGAGTGCATCACGGGGGATGTGTTCGGCTCGCTGCGCTGCGACTGCGGGGCGCAGCTCCGGAGGGCCATGGAGATCATCGCCCGGGCAGGCCAGGGCGTGATCATCTACCTGCGGCAGGAGGGGCGCGGCATCGGCCTGATCAACAAGCTGCGCGCCTACGAGCTGCAGGACCGGGGCCGGGACACCGTGGAGGCCAACCACAAGCTCGGGTTCAAGGCCGACCACCGCGACTACGGCATCGGCGCCCAGATGCTGCGCGACCTGGGATGCCACAGGATCCGCGTCCTGACCAACAACCCCGGCAAGTTCAGCGCGCTGCGGGGCTACGGGCTGGAGATCGTGGAGCGTGTCCCACTGGAAGTCGCGCCGAACGAGAACTCCCGCCGATACTTGAAGACCAAGAAGGAGAAGATGGGCCACCTGTTGTCGCTCGTCTGAGCGGCCGGGTCCCGCGCCAACGTCCATGTTTGACGCCCTCGCTGAACGACTGCAGACCACCTTCCGCAAGCTCCGCGGCCACGGTCACCTGACCGAGAGCGAGATCCGGGAGGGCGTGCGGGAGATCCGCACGGCGCTCCTGGAGGCGGACGTCGACCTCGAGGTCGTCCGGGAGTTCGGCGAAGCCGTGCGTCGGCGCGCGACCAGCGAGGAGATCCTGAAGAGCCTGACGCCGGGCCAGCAGGTGATCAAGATCGTGCGCGACGAGATGGTCGCCATCCTGGGGGAGGGAAGCGACGCGACCCTCGCGCGGTCGGCGCGGCCCCCCTCGGTCTTCATGATGGTCGGTCTGCAGGGCTCGGGAAAGACCACGACCAGCGCCAAGCTCTCGCGGTTCCTCAAGGGCCAGGGCAAGACACCGCTCCTGGTTCCCGCCGACGTGCGTCGTCCCGCCGCGGTCGAGCAGCTCCGCGTCCTGGGCCAGCAGATCGGCGTGGCAGTCGCCGACGCCCCGCCCGGCGCGAACGCGGTCGAGGTCTGCCGGGCGGCGCTCAAGGAATCGCGGCTGGTGGGCCGCGAGCCGCTCATCGTCGACACGGCCGGGCGGCTGCACATCGACGAGGAGCTGATGGCGGAGCTCGAGGCCCTCAAGGCCGAGCTCGCGCCGGCCGAGATCCTGTACGTCGCCGACGCCATGACCGGCCAGGACGCCGTGCGCTCGGCGGGCGCCTTCCATGCCCGCCTGGGGCTGACCGGCGTCATCCTCTCGAAGGCGGACGGCGACTCGCGGGGCGGCGCCGCCCTGTCGATCCGCAAGGTCCTGGGCGTGCCAATCAAGTTCCTCGGCGTCGGAGAGCACACGGACAACCTGGAAACGTTCCACCCCGATCGCATGGCGTCGCGCATCCTGGGGATGGGGGACGTGCTGACGCTCATCGAGAAGGCGGAGGCGGTGGCCACGCGGGAGGAAGCCGGGGCCCTGTCGCGGCGCCTGAAGTCGAGCGAGCTGACGCTTCAGGACCTGGCCGAGCAGCTCGACAAGGTGAAGAAGCTCGGCTCGCTGCGGCAGATCGTGGAGATGCTGCCCGGGGCCGGGATGCTCAAGGACATGCCGCTCGATGAGAAGGAGATCCTGCGCACGCGCGCGATCATCTCGTCCATGACCCCCGGCGAGAGGCAGCGGCCCGAAATCATCGACGGCGGGAGGCGGCTGAGGATCGCCCGCGGATCGGGCACGTCGGTCGCGGACGTCAACCGGCTCTTGAAGCAGTTCAAGCAGATGCGCAAGATGATGAAGACCATGGCGCGCGGCGGCCCGGCCATGCGCTCCGGGATGTTCGGTGCCGCGCGAGGCTTTCGACGCTAAAGGGAGGTGACGGAGTGCTGGTCATTCGATTGTGCAGGGCGGGATCCAAGAACAAGCCATTCTTCCGCGTCGTGGTGTCCGAGTCGGCGCGCACGCCGCGCTCGAGAATCACCGAGCAGATCGGCTACTACGACCCGAAGAGGAAGCCGGAGGTGGTGAAGATCGACGTCGCCAAGGCGGACACCTGGATGAAGAAGGGGGCCCATGCCTCCGACACGGTGCGCCGGCTCCTCGAGAGGGCGCGCGAAGCGCCGGCCTCCTGATGGACGATCGATCGGGAGAGCGGGCGGCCGGCCCCGACATCAAGGTCTGGGTGGAGGCAATCGGGCGCGACCTCGTGGACCACCCCGAGGCGGTCGCGGTGTCCACGTTCGAGGAGGACGGCGTGACCGTGTTCGAGCTCACCGTCGACCGGTCGGAGCTGGGGCGGGTCATCGGCCGCCAGGGGCGCACCGCGGAAGCGATTCGGACCTTGCTGGAGGCGGCGGGGGCCCGGCACGGGGCGTATTACGACTTTGAAATCGTCGACTGAAGACCCGGCGCCTCTCCGTCCGGGAAACGAGACCGGGGTCCTGGTGGCGACCGGCCTCAGGCTGCGCGGCGCCCTGGGGAGCCTGACGGCCCGCCTGGTGCCGGGCGGCATCGACCAGCTCGAGGGCCGGGACTGGGTCCTTGTCGGACGGGGCGGCGGGGACCAGAAAAGACTCCGCGTCGAGAAACATTCGAGTTACGGGGACCGGCTCGTGCTGAAGTTCCTCGGAGTCGACTCGGCAGAGGCCGCCGCCGCGTTCGTCGGGCAGGATATCTTGATACCCTGCAACGGGTTGGTTGATCTCCCGGAGGGCAGCTACTATATTTTTCAACTGGTCGGCCTGACCGTCCGAACGCGCGCCGGGCGCACGATTGGCAGGGTGCGCGACGTCGTGCCGACGGGCGGAACCCCGCTCCTGGCGATCGAGCCGGACGCAGGGGAAGGGGCGGGGACGCACGAGCCGATTCTCATGCCGGCCGCGCGCTCGATTTGCACGGCCATTGACCCGGCATCCGGGTGGATCACCATCGATCCCCCCGAGGGCCTGCTGGAACTGTATGGACTTTGACATCATCACGGCGTTCCCGGGCATGTTCGCCGGCCCGCTGTCGCAGAGCATCGTCAAGCGCGCCTCGGACAGGGGCCTGATCGAGGTCCGCCTGCACGATCTGCGCGAGTACGCCACGGACCGGCATCGCAGGATCGACGACGTGCCGTACGGAGGAGGGGGAGGCATGGTGCTCATGCCGGGCCCGCTGTTCAGGGCCGTGGAGGCGATCAGGGAGAATCACCCGGCGTCCCCCTCGCGCACCATCCTGCTCTGTCCCCAGGGCACGCGCTACGACCAGGCGCAGGCGCAGCGGCTCTCGGAGTTCCGACGTCTGATCCTGATCTGCGGCCACTACGAAGGGGTGGACGAGCGCGTGCGCGAGCACCTGGTGGACGAGTCGATCTCGATCGGCGATTACGTTCTCACGGGCGGCGAGATTCCGGCCATGGTCCTCGTGGACAGCCTGACGCGCCTTCAGCCGGGGGCGCTGGGCGACGAGGAGGCCGCGGCGCGCGACTCGTTCTGCCAGGACGGATTCGATTATCCCCATTACACGCGGCCGGCGGATTTTCGCGGGCTCCAGGTCCCCGAGGTCCTGCTCTCGGGGCACCACGAGAACATCGCTGCGTGGCGCAAGAACCGGGCGCTCGTCGCCACGGCCCGGAAGCGACCCGATCTCCTGAAAGCCCGGACCCCTCGCAAGGCCGGGGCGACCCAGGAACACTGAGCCAACGAGCGCACGGAGGCAGCCGTCATGGATTTCGTCAGACTGATCGAGCAGAACGAAATGAAGGAGAACCCCCCGGTCTTCCGGGTGGGCGACGCGGTCAAGGTCCACGTCAAGGTGAAGGAAGGCGACAAGGACCGGATTCAGGTGTTCCAGGGCATGGTGATCGCCATGAAGGGCGGCGGTCCGGGCAGCATGTTCACGGTGCGCAAGATCTCCGACGGCATCGGTGTGGAGCGCATCTTCCCGCTGCACTCGCCGATCATCGGCAAGATCGAAGTCGTGCGGCGCGGCCGGGTCCGCCGGGCCAAGCTGTACTACCTGAAGGGCCGCAAGGGAAAGGCGGCGCGCATCGAAGAGGAGACGCAGGGCTAGGAGATGCAGGGACGCCCTGCCGGTTGGCGCCACGAGCGTCGGCTGTACGCCGACGGGTTCCGGTCCGTGGCGGGTGTCGACGAGGTCGGGCGCGGGTGCCTGGCCGGTCCGGTGGTGGCGGGGGCGGTGGTCCTCGACCGGCGGAGGTGGGTGCGCGGGCTCCGCGATTCGAAGCTCCTGCCGGCCCCGGAGCGCGGGCGCCTCGCGCGGCTGATCGCCGGACGCGCGGTCGCGTTCGCCCTGGGCGTGGTGGATCCGGATGAGATCGACCGGACCGACATCCTGCGGGCCACGCTTCTCGCGATGCAGAGGGCGGTGGGGGCTCTCAGCGTGCGGCCGGACTACGTGCTGGTGGACGCTCTGACGATTCCGGGAATCGGAATTCCGCAGGGAGGCCTGGTGCACGGGGATCGGATCTCGGCCTCGATCGCGGCGGCCTCGATCGTCGCGAAGTTCTATCGCGACGAGATGATGCAGTCGTTCCACTCCCTGTACCCCGCCTACGGTTTCGACCGGCACAAGGGCTACGGCACGCCCGACCATTACGACGCGCTGCGCCGCTTCGGCCCGACGCCGCTGCACCGCTCCACCTTCCGCGGCGTGCGTGCCGGGGCTCCCGCCGGCCTGCCGTTTCCCGCGGCCGCGGAGCGGGTGAGCTGATGGCCTTCGACCGCGCCAAGGCGCTCGCCAACGCAGAGAAATCGGTCAAGGCCGGCAAGATCCCCGAAGCCATCGCCGAGTACAGGAAGCTCGCCGAGGACAACAGCCGCGACATGGGGGTGATCAACAAGCTGGGCGACCTGTGCGTCCGCGCGGGAAAGAACCAGGACGCCATCCGCTACTTCCTGCGCATCGCCGAGTACTACGCCGCCGATGGCTTCTTCCTCAAGGCGATCGCGATGTACAAGAAGATCAGCAAGCTCGATCCGGCGAACATCGACTGCCTGCAGAAGCTGGCGGGGCTGTACCAGCAGCAGGGCCTGACCATCGAAGCGAAGGCCCAGTACCTCGCGGTGGCGGACCGCCATGTCAAGAGCGGGCAGGTCAAGAAGGCGCTCGAAGTCTTCCCCAGGATCCTGGAGATCGAGCCGGACAACATCAAGGTCCGCATGTCCTACGCCGACATGCTGGTGCGCTCGGGAAGCGTGCCGGAGGCGGGCCGGGAGTTCCGCGTGGTCGCACAGGAGCTGGCGAAGAAGGGGATGCTCGACGAGGCGATCAAGGTGGCGCAGAAGGGGACCAAGCTGGTCCCGGGCGACGCCGACATGATGAGTCTCGTCCTGTCGCTCACAAAGGAAGCGGAGAGGAGCCCCGGTGAACTCCTGGCCACCGTCGTCCAGGTCGCCAAGGCGAACGGCGACAATCCGAGATCGCTCGCGCTCCTGGGGGAGGCATACCTGGCGGCCGGCAAGACAGCGGACGCGGAGAAGGTCTTCCAGAAGCTGCGGGGAATGAAGGACGCGCCGCCCGAGGTCGCCGCGGCGGTGGCGCGCTTCTACATCTCGAAGGACGACGCGGACTCGGCGCTCGACTGGGTGTCCCGGGCGGCCGAGGGATATCTCGCCGCTTCGAAGGCGACCGACGGAACGGGCCTGCTGGACGAATACCTGCGCGCGTTTCCCAACCACCCGGGCGGCCTGGAGAAGAAGGCCGCCATCGCCGAGGGGGCGGGGGACAAGCCGGCCCGCTTCGAGGCGCTCCTCGGGCTCGCGGAGGTGCGGCTGCACGCGGGCGACGCCGGCGGGGCCGCCGGCTTCATCACGCAGATGCAGGGCGTCGATCCGCAGCATCCGAAGTGCGCCGAGCTGCTCGAGCGCGTGACTCACCTCAAGGGCGGCGTGGCGAAAGCCGCGCCGGCCAGGGGGGCTGCGCCCGCTCGACCGGCGCCCGCGGCGGTGCAGGACATCCAGGAAGGGGCCCTCGTGCTCGACGAGTCCACCCCCATCGAGGTCGAGGAGGAGGACGAGGCGGAGGCCGAGGAGGAGACCTCCGGCGCCGACGCGCTCGGAGACGTGGAGGACGAGGTCGGCCCCCACAGCAGGATCCAGGACATGGCGGCCGAGCCGGACGAGGAGGGGATCGAGGCCGAGGACGAGGACTTCATCAGCGAGCACTTCACCGAAGCGGAGGTGTTCGTCAAGTACGGACTGCTCGAGAAGGCCAAGGAGCAGCTCCTCAAGATTCTCGCCAAGTACGAGAGGCACATCCCGTCGCACACCAAGCTGAAGGAGATCTACTACGAGGAAGGCGACAAGGAGAAGGCGGTCTCCGAATGCCTGACCCTCGCGAACATCCTGAAGACCAAGAACCGGGCGGAGGAGGCCCAGGATCAGCTCAACGAGGCGATCCGCATCGACCCGAACAATCCGCGCCTGCGCCAGCTCACGGTTCAGCCCGCGTCCCCCTCCGCGCCGGCGGGAGAGGACAAGGGCCCGCCGCCTGCGGCCAAGGCGCCCGCGGCGAAGCGCGCGCCGGAGAGGGCCGCCGCCGCGCCACCGGCGAAGCCGGCACGGCCCGACATGCCCGCTCCGAAGGCGGTCCGGCCCGCCCCCGCGCCCGCCCCCGAGCTCGAGATCGAGGAGATGGACACGGTCGGCGATCTGGAGATCGAACCGACCGCCCAGCCGGAAGCTCCCGAGGCGGTCGTCGAAGCGGAGCCCGACGATTCCGGGCTCGAGCTCGAAATCGAGATGCCGGACGAGCCCGCCCCGACGAAACCGGCCGTCACTCCTCCCGCACCGCGTCCCGCCCCCGCGTCCCGCACGGCCGCGGCGCCGGCGCCCGCGAAGGTCGAGGAGGAGACGCCGGAGGACATGGCGGGGGGCATGTCCCTGGGAGATCTCGGCGACGAGTTCACGATCGAGGTCGAGGACGTGGGCTCGCCCGCCCCGGTTCCCGCCGGCTCGGACCAGACGGCCGCCGTCGCGGCGATCGGCAGCCGCGATCCCGATGCCGAGAAGCTGGGGGAGGTTGATTTCTACATCGACCAGGGACTCCTGGAAGAGGCGCGCGCCGTCCTGTTCCAGCTCCAGAAGCAGCACCCCGGAAGCCAGGAGGTGGCGCAGCGCTTCGAGCGCGCCAACCGCCCCGTGATCGAGATCCCGCCGCCCGCCGCGCGGGCTCCGGAGCCGGGCGGACTCGACCTGGACGTGGAGCGCGCCTTCGGCGCCCAGACCATGGTCATTCAGGCGCCGCGGGTGGCTCCTCCGGCGGAGGTGCCGCGCGCCGCCAGGGCGAAACCGGTGTTCCGCGTCGAGAAGCAGCAGGAGATGGCCGACGGCGATTTCTTCGATCTGGCCGGCGAGCTCGATCGCAGCCTGGCGGAGGCGCAAGTGGCGGTGGACACGCAGGACCAGGAATCGCTCGAGGGGCCGGGGCACAGCATCGACGAGATCTTCCGCGCCTTCAAGAAAGGCGTCGAGCAGCAGGTCGATTCGCAGGACTACGAAACGCATTACAACCTGGGGATCGCCTACAAGGAAATGGGGCTGGTGGACGAGGCGATCGGAGAGTTCCAGTACGCCGCGCGCGATCCGGGAAGGATGGTCGAGTGCTGCGGTATTCTCGGCCTCTGCTTCCGTGAGAAGGGCATGCCGCAGCTGGCGCTGAAGTGGTACCAGAAGGGGCTGGACACGCCGAGCCTGGGGGAGCACGAAGCGATCGGCCTGCGCTACGACATCGCCGAGGTGCACCGGGAACAGGGCGAGTACAAGAAGGCCATGCATACCTTTTCCGAGGTGTACGGCATGGACTCGACGTACCGCGACGTCGCCGCAAAAATCAAGGAATTGAAGAAGCTCCTGGGCTGACCGCGGGAGGATCGAGTGCGACCTGCCCGTCCTCGCGCGGCGCGTCCCGTCCGGGTCACCGGCGTCGAGCCGGGCGCCCTGCGCGCCGGGTATTACAGCGATTCCTATTTCCTGCAGGCGGCGTGCATCCTGAGACTGAGCGCCGGCGCGGGGGAGCGGTTCGCGGGAAGGCCCCTGGCCCTCCGCGGCCCGGCGGATGGGATCGCGCGGCACGTGCCGGGGAATGCGGTCGTCGAGATGCAGTACTTCGCGCGCCGCGCCCCGCGTTTCCTCGCCGCCGGCATCGGTCCGGCGCTCGGGATTCTGCGGGACGGCCTGCCGGCGCCGCGCCGCGGACCGTCCGCGACTTGGTCGCGCCCCGCCGCGCGCGCGCTTCCCGAAGGGAGCCTGGCGCGCCCCCGCCAGCCGGTCCTCGTGGTGCGCGGCCGGTACCGCGATTTCGCCCATCTCGAGACGCCCATGCTGGGCGTTCTGGCGCGCTGCAGCCGGGTCGCCACGAATGTCTATGAGGCGCTGGTCGCGGCCCGGGGGAAGCCGATCCTCTTCTTTCCTGCCCGCTTCGATCTGCCGCAATGCCAGCCCCTGGACGGCTATGCCTACGGCGTGGCCCTCCAGGCGTACGCCAGGTCGACGGGACGCGTGGTGCCGGCGCACGTCTCGACCGACGCCCAGGGGATGCTCTGGGGACAGCGCGGCGGCGGCACCATGCCGCACGCGTTCGTGCTGTGCTTCCTGGGGGACACGGCCGAGGCGACCCTGGCGCTCTGCCGGCACATGCCGACCCGGATCCTGCGCGTCGCCCTGGTCGACACGACGAACGATTGCGCGGGGGAGGCGGTGCGCACGGCGCGTGGCCTGTTCGCGGAGCGCCTGCGCCTGCTGCGTGCCGGGCGCCGCGCCGAGGCGGCGCGCCACGTGCTGCACGCGGTGCGCATCGACACCGCGCAGGATCTGAAGGACCGGAGAGTGCCGTCCTCCTCCGATCCGCGACGGGAGCGCGGCGTGACGCCCGTGCTCGCGCGCATCGTGCGCCGGGCCCTCGACGACGCGCCCGCCGGCCTGGGTCTCGCGGGTCGGTGGCGTCGCGAGGCGGAGCGCTACTTCCGGGGCGTGCGCATCGTGGCGACCGGGGGCTTCACGCGCGAGAAGATCCGGTACTTCGAGAGCGAGCGGGCCCCTGTCGACGTCTACGGCATCGGCTCCGCCCTGCTGCGCGGCGACGCGAACGAGTACACGGCCGACGTGGTGCGCGTGCGTGTCGGCGGACGCTTCGTCGTCGCCAGCAAGACCGGACGGCGTCCGGGCGACTTTCGGGGTCTCCTCCCGGCGAGGCTGGGGTGAGGCGGCGGGGAACCGGACGGCCGCCGGCGATCGTCGTGCTCCGCCGCCTCCGTGCCGTGAAGGGCCTGAAGGTCGTCAAGCGCCTGTCCTCTTCGGGGCCGGGATTCCTGACACTCGATCGCTTCCTCGTGCGCAACCTCTATCGCGACGGCCGGATCTCCCCGCCGTATCGGTCCGAGGTCCTGCATCGCCGGGGTCTCGACGCCGTGGCGATCCTGCCGTTCTTCTTCGCGGGTCGTCCACGCAGGATGATGGTGATCTGCAAGACCGGCTTCCGCCCCGGCCTGTTCACGCGATCGAGTCTGCCGCTGCCGGTGCGCGACCGCCGGCCCTACCTGTCGATGATCGAAGCGGTCGCGGGGAGCCTGGAGCCCGGAGATCGGGGGGAGGCCGGAGTCTCCGCCCGTGCCCGCGCCGAGCTTCTGGAGGAGACAGGCCTGAGACCGATCGCAGGAAGGACGATCCGGCTGGGAGGGGGATTCTTCCCGTCGCATGGCCAATCGACCGAAAAAATACATCTGAGAGCCTTCCGCGTCGATCCGCGGCGGCAAATGGCCGAGGCAGGGGACGGATCGGTGAATGAGGCGGATTCCGGGACGATAGCCATCGAAGCCGGGCGGATCCTCGACATGTGCCGCCGGGGACTCATCGAAGACCCGAAGCTGGAGATCGGCGTCTCGCGCCTCCTGCGGCTCCAGGGGCGGATCGCCACACGTAAACCCTGAATGGCAGGCCCGATCCTCCGGTTCTGTCCTCCGGCGGACAGCAACTGACCACTTTTGACACAGCCAACGTCAGGGACCTGGCGGCATGTCCACTCTCCTGACGCAATTCAAATCGATGCAAACAAGAGAGATCGTCGAAGCGACGCGGAGCCGCGTCAAAACGCCGTTGTGGAAATGGAAGAGAAGCCCCTGATCACTTTGATCATGGCGAATCGATTCCTCGCCCAAGTGCAACCAGAGCGGCACTTACGCATTCCGACGGAGCCCAGCTCCCGGTTTCCTGATGTATCGGCATGAAGTTTGCTATCTGAATTGGTGCGATTCGGGATGCTCGGACAATATCTATAAGGAAAATAAATGCCCGTATCACTCATGCGCTCCGGCAGCCGGTGTTTGGACCCCAATTTCCCCACGCTTTGTGATTCCTTCCCCCCGTCGTACGCAGATGGCAGAGAGCTCGGCAATACCGGCTGCCGGGGCGCTCGAGAAGGCGATCCCATCGGGAGGGAACGTCCTCTGGATTTCGTGACCGCGCCCCTCGACAGACGGGGTACGGAGAGGAGCTTTCGATGCTGAAGAGTGTGAGGCCGGCACGGCCCGCCTCCGATTCCGATCCGTTCGACGCGCTGGTGGGCGCCGGCGGCGGGGCGATTCTCTGGGCGGGCCAGGGAAGCATGCACGCGCGGGAGGGAGACCTGTTCGGCGCGCTGCAGAGCTTCGAGCGTGCCCTCGAATGCGACATCGACTGTGTCGAGGCCTGGACCGGGCTTTCCGAAGTCTTCGAGAGGATGCAGGATCGCCGGCGCGCGGCGGCCTGCCTGGAAGTCGCCCGGCGCATCCGCACCGCTTCCGCACGCGAACACACCGCCTGATCGTCCGACCGATTCCTCTCCCGTTCCTTGACAGGGCCGGGGGCGTTTGCTAGCATCACCCTCCCGTCACGTCCCAACGAACAGGAACCACAGGCCTTACCCTCGACATGGCCGAGCCGAAAGCCTACAGAAACTTCATCGACGGCGAGTGGGTCGAAGCGGCGACCCGCGAAACGTTCGAGGACCGGAACCCCGCCGACAAGAGCGAGGTGATCGGCACCTTCCAGAGCTCGGCCCAGGCGGACGTGGACGCGGCCGTCGAATCGGCCCGCAAGTCCTCCCGCCGCTGGCGCCAGGTGCCGGCCCCCAAACGCGCCGAGTACCTGTTCCGGATGGGCGAGATCCTGCTGCGGCGCAAGGAAGAGTACGCCCGGGAGATGACGCGCGAAATGGGAAAGCCCCTGCGCGAGGCGCGCGGGGACGTCCAGGAAGCGATCGACGTCTGCTATCACATTGCGGGCGAGGGACGGCGGCTGCACGGCTACACCACGCCGTCCGAGCTGCCGAACAAGTCCTGTCATGCGGTGCGCGCGCCGGTGGGCGTGTGCGGGCTGATCACGCCCTGGAATTTCCCCATCGCGATTCCATCCTGGAAGCTCATCCCCGCCCTGGTCTGCGGCAATACGGTCGTGATCAAGCCGGCCAGCGAGGCCCCGCTCTCCGCGTACCATCTGGTCAAGGTCTGCCAGGAGCTGGGGATCCCGAGAGGTGTGGTCAACTTCGTGACCGGAGGGGGAGAGGGGGTCGGCGCGCCGCTGTCGCGTCATCCCGGAGTGGCGCTCATCTCCTTCACCGGGTCGTCCGAGACGGGACGGCAGGTGAACCTGGCGTGCGCCGACACGTTCAAGCGCGTGGCCCTCGAGATGGGCGGCAAGAACGCCATGATCGTCCTCGAGGACGCGCGGCTGGACCTGGCCGTCGAGGGGGCCGTCTGGGGCTCCTTCGCGACGGCCGGCCAGCGCTGCACCGCGACCAGCCGGGTCATCGTCCACAAGAAGATCCTGAAGGAATTCGTCGACCGGCTGGTGGAGCGGGCCGCGGCCCTCAAGATCGGGGACGGCCTGGACGAGTCGGTCGACGTCGGGCCGGTGATCAATGAGTCGCAGCTGAAGAAGGTGATGGACTACGTCCAGGTGGGCCGGGACGAGGGGGCCGACCCGGTCCTGGGCGGGGTGCGCCTGACCAAGAACGAGTACGGCCGGGGGTATTTCTTCCCGCCGACCATTTTCACCGGCGTCACCCGCGGCATGCGCATCGCGAAGGAGGAGATTTTCGGGCCGGTCGTGTGTGTGCTGGCGGCCGACGGGCTCGACGACGCTCTGGAGATCGCCAACGACACGCTGTACGGGCTGTCCTCCTCGATCTACACGCAGGACGTGAACAAGGCGTTCACGGCGGTGCGCGACCTCGAGACCGGGATCGCCTACGTCAATTCCTCCACCATCGGCGCCGAGACGCACCTGCCGTTCGGCGGCATGCGCCGGAGCGGCAACGGCCACCGCGAGGGGGCGGCGCACACCGCGATCGAGATTTTCTCCGAGTGGAAGACGGTGTATGTGGACTACTCCGGCAAGCTTCAGAAGGCCCAGATCGACAACAATTGAGGGCCGTCCCTTCTGGCGGGACGGGACGCAGCGAGGCTTCAGGATGCAGGTCGGCGTTCCGACGGAGATCAAGGACCACGAGTACCGCGTCAGCCTGGTTCCCGCCGGCGTCCACGCGCTGGTGCAGGCCGGCCACCAGGTCCTGGTCCAGGACGGCGCGGGCCTGGGAAGCGGCATCGACAACGCGGCCTACCAGGCGGCCGGGGCGGTGATCGTCACGGACGCGGCCGCCGTCTACCGTCGCGCCGACCTCGTCCTCAAGGTGAAGGAGCCTCTGGAGGAGGAAATTCCGGCCTTGCGCCGGGGACAGATCCTGTTCACCTACCTCCACCTCGCGCCGCAGGCGCGCCTGACGCGCGCCCTGGTGGACTCCGGCGTCACCGCCATCGCCTACGAGACGATCACCGACGGCAACGGCCACCTGCCGCTGCTGACGCCGATGAGCGAGGTCGCGGGCCGCATGTCGATCCAGGTCGGCGCGTTCTATCTTCAGAAGACGCTCGGTGGCCGGGGCATCCTGCTGGGGGGCGTGCCGGGCGTTCCGCCCGGGGACGTCGTCATTCTCGGGGGCGGCACGGTCGGCATCAACGCGGCGATGATGGCGCTCGGCCTCGGGGCGCGGGTGACTATCGTCGATCGGTCCCTGCCGCGCCTCCGCGACCTGGACCAGATCTTTCACGGCCAGGTGGTGACGATCTACTCCACCGGCGCCTACATCGCCGAATCGGTGCGGCGCGCGGATCTGCTGATCGGCGCGGTCCTCGTCCCCGGGGACGCCGCCCCGCGCCTGGTCACACGCGACATGGTCGGCACGATGAAGAAAGGGGCGGTGATCGTGGACGTCGCCGTGGACCAGGGAGGGTGCATCGAGACCACCCGGCCGACCACGCACTCCTCGCCGACCTACGAGGTGGACGGGGTCATCCATTACTGCGTCGCCAACATGCCGGGTGCCGTGCCGCGCACCTCGACCTTCGCCCTCACCAACGCGACACTCGCCTATGTCCTGCGAATCGCCAACCGCGGCTTCCAGGACGCGGTGGCGGTCGACCCCAGCCTGCGCGCCGGCGTCAACCTCCTCGACGGGAAGGTGACGCACGAGGCGGTGGCCCGCTCGCAGGGCCTGCCGTACGTGGCCCTCGAGAGCCTTCTCTAGCCGGCACTCCTCCCGGCGTTCATTCGGATCGCATTTCACGGGCGCGCGATCCGGCCGCTGATCCGCTTGTTGGCGCGACCACCCGCCGCTCGTTGCGATACCAGACCCCGAGGTCCTTCTTCCCGAGCCTCCACAGGATGCCGAGCGGCGCCTTGCCGCGGCAGGACGCCAGCTCGCCGTGCTCTCCCTGGTAGTGATGGAAGTGGCACACGCAGATGCGATTGTCGAGCCCGTCGCCGCCAAGCTGGGAGCGGTAGACGACGTGGTGGTCGTCGAGGTTCTTGCGCGAGGTGCAGCCGGGGGCGGTGCATCGCCATCCGGCGCGGGAATAGACCGGGTCGCCAGGACGCTTCGGTGCGCCGGCCGGGGCGCGGGCGACGCGGTGCGGCGGGTCCCAGGTGAGGACGAAGTCCTCGAGGAGCGCCAGGAGGCCGACCCAGGCCGGCACGCGGCGGGAGCGGACGGAAAACGTCCGGGCTGCCACCATGGACGGCGCGGCGTGAGGATCCGGCCACGGTTCG
>DASYUH010000077.1 GCA_036001465.1 Candidatus Polarisedimenticolia bacterium | reverse complement strand
CATGGTGGCAGCCCGGACGTTTTCCGTCCGCTCCCGCCGCGTGCCGGCCTGGGTCGGCCTCCTGGCGCTCCTGGAAGACTTCGTCCTCACCTGGGACCCGCCGCACCGTGTCGCCCGCGCATCAGCCGGAGCTTCGGCCGGCGGCCGGGGCGGCGCCTCGACCGGCGCACCGAAGCGCCCCGGCGACCCCGTCTATTCCCGCTCGGATGGCGCTGCACCGCCCCCGGCTGCACCTCGCGGAAGAACCTCGACGACCATCACGTCGTCTACCGCTCCCGGCGTGGCGGCAACGCGCTCGACAATCGCACCTGCCTGTGCCGCTTCCACCACAAGCGGGGCGAGCACGGCGAGCTGGCGTCCTGCCGCGGCAAGGCGCCGCTCGGCATCCTGTGGAGGCTCGGGAAGAAGGACCTCGGGGTCTGGTACCGCAACGAGCGGCGGGTCGGTCCGCCGGCTCCCGGAACTACGGCCGGGTCGCACTCGAACCACGTGGGATCCAAGTGAACAGTGGCGGGGGATCCGGGGCGAGGAGCCTGGCCGTGTACCCCGACAGTCTTCTAGTAGGCGATCCGCACCGTCGCGCCCCCCGGCGCCGGCAACACCTGCCAGGTGGTCCGGGAAGGGGCGGGCGGGGTCGCGGGATGGCGCGCCGCGATCCCCTTGCCGATCGCCAGTCCGAGCCCGGCACCCGAGATGACGTCCGATGCCCAGTGCCGATCCTGCTCGATCGTCGACAGCCCGACGAGCGCCGCAAGCGGATAGGCGACCCATGCCGCCCCGCGCCCGTGGCGATCGGCCAGGACGGCGGCGATGGCGAAGGATCGCGCCGTGTGGCCCGACGGGAAGATCGTGTCCCCCGCGAAGAACCGCCCCTCCCCCGATCCCCCGCCCGGCGGCTCCCGGCCGAAGGCTGCCTTGGTCACGCTGGTCATGATCGCCGCCCAGAGGTACGACTCGAAGGCGGTCGCGGCCGTCGAGACGGCGCGCGCGTCTCCGGTGCCGCGGCCGATGAGGTAGAGAGTCCCCAGCGCCGCCACCTCGACCTCATGCCGGCCGAGAGGCTCGAGCTTCGTGGAGACGCGGCGTGTCGTCCTCCCGTCGGCTTCGAGGACCTCCGCGCGGATCGCCTCGTCCCGGTGGATCGCCAAGGCGGTCGCGGTCGTGACACCGGCCGTGAGCCAGATCCCTTTCGCACGGGGGCGGGCAGGGAAGGTCAGGAGGTACCGCCCGTCGGAGGCAAACGTACGGAGGGCTTCGCGGACGCTCCGGCGCGGCGGGAGGGACCTCCCGGCGACCGGTTCTTCATCATCGGCGGTCTTATCGTCTTCGGCCGCATCGTCATCGGCCGCGACAGCCCCGGCGTTCGCAACAGCGCCGGCGGCCGCTGCGGCGCCCGCGGCCTGAAATGCGAGAACCCCGGCCAGGCTCAGCGCGAGCGAGAAGCGCACGGAGCGGCCCTACGATCCGGGACGCCCGGACGCGCCCTCAGGAGGGGAATCGAGCTCGGCGGCGGTCAGAGTCACTCCCGCAAACACGTGCGCGTCGTTCCAGGCGAAGCGGCCGCGGAGCACGCGGATGGGGGGCTCGGCGGCGGCGCCCGCGGGACCGCGCGCCCGGAGCACGCGCGCGGTGAACGAGCCGGCGGCCGGGTCGGGATCAACTTCCACGTCGTGGAAATCGAGGTGCATCCGCGCCAGGGGGTAGAAGCACTTGTACGTCCCTTCCTTGGCGCAGAAGACGACCATCGCCCAGAGCCCGAACGGGAGATTGGGCAGGCGCGCCAGGCGATCGCGTTCGGCCTCGGTGCAGATCATCGCCGCCACCCTGTCCTGGAGCGGCCGGGCGCGCTCGACGTCCAGCCCGAGCCCGGCGATGGCCCCGTGCCGGGCCACCGCCACGCCGCAGAAGTCGGCGCAGTGAGACAGGCTGCCGACGACCCCCGCGGGCCACAGGGGGGATCGATCGGGCCCCGAGCGCAGCGGGAAATCGGCGATTCCGAGGGCCTCCAGGGCGGCGCGGGCGCAGGCGCGGCCGGCGGCGAACTCCCGGCGCCTTTTGGCCACGGCCCGCGGCGACAGGCAGGCCTCCTCCTCCGGCAGGAGCGGAGCCGACCACATCGCGGGCGTCGCCTCGAGTGTGGTCACCCCCGCGGGGAAGAGCGTCTCAATCATCCCGGTCGTATTTCGTCGGCGCCGAAGTACGGCTGGAGCGCCTTCGGGATGGCGATCGATCCGTCCTTGCGCTGGCCGTTCTCCAGGAGCGCGACCACGGTCCGGCCGACCGCGAGGCCGGAGCCGTTCAGGCTGTGGGCGTATTCCGACTTCCCCCCCTGGGCCCGCCGGAAGCGGATGCCGGCCCGGCGCGCCTGATAGTCGCCGCAGTTGGAGCAGGAGGAGATCTCACGGTACGCGTCGAACGACGGCAGCCAGACCTCGATGTCGTAGGTCTTCATCGACGGGAAGCCCATGTCCCCCGTGCACAGCGCGACGACGCGGTACGGCAGCTCGAGGCGCTGCAGGACGGTCTCGGCATCCTTCGTCAGGCGCTCCAGCGCCTCCATCGAGTCCTCGGGCCGCGTGAGCTTCACCAGCTCGACCTTGTTGAACTGGTGCTGGCGGATCAGCCCCTTGACGTCCTTGCCGTACGAGCCGGCCTCGCTGCGGAAGCAGGGGGTGTAGGCGGTGTAGGAGATCGGCAGCCGCGCGCCGTCCAGGAACTCCTCGCGGTGCAGGTTCGTGAGGGGCACCTCGGCGGTCGGGATCAGCCAGTAGCCCGCCTTCTCGACCCGGAACAGGTCGTCGGCGAATTTTGGCAGGTTGCCGGTGCCGACCATGGCGGCGGTGTTGACCATGAACGGCGGCAGGACCTCGGTGTAGCCGTGCTCGCGCGTGTGCAGGTCGAGCATGAAGTTGATCAGGGCGCGCTCGAGCCGCGCGCCCGCACCCATGTAGACGGCGAACCGCGCCCCGGCGATCTTCGCCGCCCTCTCGAAATCGAGGATGCCGAGCGCCGTCCCCAGGTCCCAGTGCGCCAGCGGCGGGAAGTCGAACGCGGGCGGCCGGCCCCAGCGCCGCACCTCGACGTTCTCCGCCGACGAGTGCCCCACCGGCACGCTGGCGTGCGGCACGTTCGGCACGGCCAGGAGCCACGCCTCGAGCGCGGCCTCGCTTTCGGCGACCGCGGCGTCCAGCTCCTTGATCCGATCGCCCACGGCGCGCATCTCCTCGATCAGGGAGGTGGCGTCCTTCCGGTCCTTCTTGAGGGCGGCGATCCTCTCGGAGACCTGGTTGCGGGAGGCCTTGAGCTGCTCGACTTCGCGCAGGGACGCACGGCGTTTCTCGTCGAGGCGCTTGAATTCCGCGGGATCGATCCCGGCGCCGCGATCGCGAAGGGCCTTCCCCAGAACGTCGAGATGGTCGCGGACCCAGGCCATTTCGAGCATGGCGGCGAGTCTAATGTATGATGCGAGCGCATGGCAAGGACGCGCCGCGCCGACTACCAGCGAAGCAATCGCATCCGCACGCTGTCACTCGACGACCCGGAGGCGGCCGCCGTCGCCGCCTCCCGCCTGCTGCGCTCGCGCGACGCGCCCGGTCGCCAGCGCCTCGGTCGAGACCTTCTCGCTGTGCTCGCGGCGCAGACGGGCACGGGCGTCCCGGAGCTGGTGGTGCCGGACGAGCACCAGCCGCACCGGCGCAGCGGCGGCCGCATCGTCTATAGCCTGCAGGGGGACTATCGTCGGCGGGCCCCCTCTCCCGTCGATCCGGCGGTGGCGCGCGGCGGCCGTCCCCTGGGGCGCATCCGCGTCCCCAACCGGACGCCGGCACGCGGCGACGTCGTCCGCCCGACGGCCTTCCTCAACACGCTGCTGCACGAGTTCTGCCACCATCACGACGCCGAACGGCTCGGCATCCTGCACTCGTTCCACACCTCGGGCTTCCATGCCCGGCTGCGCCACCTGCGCGATCAGATCGAGGCCGGCCGGGGGGATGGCCTGGATGAAACGCCCGCCGTCGATCCCCGCCGCGCCGGGCGCGCGCCCGATCCGGTTCGCCCCGGCCGCTCCCTGGGCGCGACGGCGTCGCCAGCCGGCACGCCGGCGCCGCCAGCCGGCACGCCGGCCGCCGTCCGGGCGCTCCCGCTGCTCGAACGGCTGTGGTCTATAATCCTCGCCCGATGAAATCTCCCGCACCCATCCGCAAGGCGGTCTTTCCCGCCGCGGGGCTGGGCACCCGCTTCCTCCCCGCGACCAAGGCGCAGCCCAAGGAGATGCTGCCCCTGGTGGACAAGCCGATCATCCAGTACGTGGTCGAGGAGGCGGTGGCGTCCGGGATCGAGTCGATCATCATCGTCACCGGCCGCGGCAAGACCGCCATCGAGAACCATTTCGACGTCGCCTACGAGCTGGAGCAGCTCCTGGAGCGTCGCTCCAAGCTCGACCTCCTGAAGGAGGTCCGGTCGATCTCCGACATGATCAGCGTGTCGTACGTCCGGCAGAAGGAGCCGCTCGGCCTGGGGCACGCCATCCTGATGGCCCGGGATCTCGTGGGGGACGAGCCGTTCGCCGTCTTCCTCGGGGACGACATCATCCACTCCGGCGTCCCGGTGATGCGGCAGCTGATCGACGTCTACATGAAGCACCGCTCGCCGGTCATCGCCGTCGAGCGCGTCAGCCGCGACCGCACCGCCGACTACGGGATCGTCGCGACGCGCCCCGCCGGCGATCGCCTCTACAAGGTGACCGACCTGGTGGAGAAGCCGGCTCCGGAGGAGGCCCCCTCCGATCTGGCGATCATCGGGCGCTACATCCTGACGCCCAATCTCTTCGGCCATCTCGAGAAGACCGCAGCCGGGCGCGGCGGGGAGATCCAGCTCACCGACGGCCTGCGCTCTCTGCTGCGCCGCCAGGCGATCTACGCCTGGCGCTTCACCGGCAAGCGCTACGACACCGGCGACAAGCTCGGCTTCCTGCGCGCGACGGTCGAGTTCGCCCTGCGCCGCCCCGATCTGGGCGCCGCGTTCCGCGACTATCTCGCGTCGCTCGATCTGGACGGCGATCTGCACCGCCCGCCCGGGGCGACGCGGCGCGCCGGGCAGCCTCGAAGGATCCGGCGGAAGACATCGCGGTGACCCGGCGCAAGGCGAGGCCCAGGAGGCGCCGCGGCGGCGCCGCGAAGGACCGGCGCCAGGGCGCGGCGCAGCTGGGCGCCCACCCCGAACGACGCAGCCTCACCCCCGCGCGCCGGGTCGATCTCAGGCGGCGCGCCGGCGCCCCGCCCCGCCACCCCGCGGTGGTCCTCCCCCCGGTCGTCAACATGTTCGCGAGACCCGATCCCTCCTCCCCCGTCGTCAGCCAGGCGACGCTCGGCGCGACGGTCACCCTCCTCGACGAGGCGCGCGGCTTCGGGCTGGTGGAGACGCCCGACCAGTACCGTGGCTGGATCCGTTCGGTCGCATTGCGGGAGGCGCCGGCGCGAGCGGTCGCCTACCCCGCGCCCGATCGCGCCTTCGTGGTCCGGAACTTCATGTGTCAGATCTACCGCGAGCGGGACGTCACCTCCGCATCCCCCCTGAGCGCGGCGCCGCTCCTGTCGCTGCTGGAGGTGACGGACGAGGCCCCGGACTGGATGCGGGTCCTCCTGCCCGACGGCCGCAGGGGCTGGGCGCAGCGTGGCGACCTCCTGCCCGCCGGTGAGACCGTGGCCGACCGCGAGGATCTCGCCTCGACTGCGCTGAGATTTCTCGGCATCCCCTACCTGTGGGGCGGGACCACACCGTTCGGCCTCGACTGCTCCGGACTCGTCCAGATCGTCTACCGGGTGCACGGCCACCTGCTGCCGCGCGACGCCGATCTGCAGTACGCTCACCCGGAGCTCGCGCCAGCCCGCCGGGACGCCCTTCGACGCGGCGACCTCGTCTTCTTCGGCCCCGAGGAGCGCGCCATCACGCACGTCGGGATCGCCCTCGAAGCGGGCGGTTTCGTGAGCGCCACGACGTACCGATCCCCCGTCGTGCGGATCGATCACCTGGAGGACGAGTACTGGAAGGGGCTCTATCGGGGCGCGCGCCGGCTTGCGGGCGCGAGATAGGGGCGCTGCCGGGTCCCCGGTCGGGCCGGACGGCGTGCCTACTCTTTCTTCGTGGATTTCTTGTCGGTCTTGTCCGTCTTCGCCGCCGCCGGACTCGAGTCCTTCTCGTCCTTCTTCTTTTTCTCGGACTCGCCGTGGTCGGGAAGCGACGTGCTCGATCCCTTGCGCTGATAATCGTTGATATAGAACCCCGCCCCCTTGAACTGGATGGCCGGCGAGGAGAGGAGCTTCTTGACCCGGTTCTTGCCGCACGCGGGGCATTTCCGGACGATCGGATCGCTGAAGCGCTGGATCCGCTCGAACCGGTGATGGCAGGCGCTGCACTCGTACTCATAGAGCGGCACGGAGATCCCCCCGCT
Source organism: Candidatus Polarisedimenticolia bacterium (assembly GCA_036001465.1). Lineage (NCBI taxonomy): Bacteria > Pseudomonadati > Acidobacteriota > Candidatus Polarisedimenticolia > Candidatus Polarisedimenticolia bacterium. The sequence continues at coordinate 3,314 of DASYUH010000077.1, read as the reverse complement.
GCGTTCGGGCCCGGCGGCGCCATTCCCCCGCGCCGTGGGGCACGATTATAGCCGCTCCCCCGCGATCGCCGCACCGCCGCGCTCCCGCCTGCTGCAGGCGTGCGCGTATAATCGCCCGTCATGGACACCATCCGCATTCAGGGACCCTGCCGCCTGGCGGGGCGGGTGCGCGCCAGCGGCGCCAAGAACGCCGTGCTGCCGGAGATGGCCGCGACGCTCCTGGTGGACGGTCCGGTCGTCCTGCGCAACGTCCCCGTGGTGCGCGACGTGCAGACCATGATCAAGGTGCTCCGCCCGCTCGGTGCCGGTGCGGCCGGGCTCGACGGGGACACGCTGCGCGTCCAGGGGGGGACGGGCGGCGAGGCGCAGGCGCCGTACGACCTCGTGCGGACGATGCGCGCCTCGATCCTCGTCCTCGGTCCCCTCCTGGCGCGCCTCGGGCGGGCGAGAGTGTCGCTGCCGGGCGGGTGCGCCATCGGCGCCCGCCCGATCGACTACCACATCGAAGCGCTGCGACGGATGGGCGCGACCGTCTCGGTCGAGCACGGCGACGTGGTGGCGACCTGCCCGAGGCTGAAGGGGGCCGAGATCGTCTTCGAGGATCGCACCGTCACCGGCACCGAGAACCTCATGATGGCCGCCTGCCTGGCCGAGGGGCGCACGGTCCTGAAGAACTGCGCCCAGGAGCCCGAGGTCGGCGATCTGGCGCGCTTCCTCAACGCCTGCGGAGCCCGGATCGAGGGGGCGGGAACCGGCCGGATCGTGATCGACGGCGTCCCGGAGCTCCACGGGACGGAGCATCGCGTCATTCCGGACCGGATCGAGGCCGGGACGTTCCTGATGGCGGCGGCCGCCACGCGCAGCGGCGTCACCGTCGAGCAGTGCGAGCCGGCGCACCTCGAATCGGTCCTCGACAAGCTCAGGGAGTGCGGCGTCGGGCTCCAGGTGCACGGCGATTCGATCGCGGTCGCGCCGGACGGCCCGCTGCGCGCCGCCAACGTCACCACCCGTCCGTACCCGGACTTCCCGACCGACCTGCAGGCGCAGTTCATGGTGGTGATGACCCGGGCCGAGGGGGTGTCGATCGTCACCGAGACCGTCTTCGAAAACCGTTTCATGCACGTCGGCGAGCTGCGGCGCATGGGGGCGCGCATCGTGGTCGACGGGCAGACCGCCATCGTGGCCGGACCGTCCCCCCTGTCGGGGGCGCCGGTCATGGCGAGCGACCTGCGCGCCTCGGCGTGTCTCATCCTGGCCGGCCTGGCCGCGGAGGGGGAGACCGTCATCCACCGCGCCTACCACATCGACCGCGGCTACGAGAAGGTGGAGACCAAGTTCCAGGCGCTCGGCGCCCGGATCGAGAGGATCAGCTAGCCGGGCCCGAATCCGGCCCGAGGGGGATCAGGATGGCCGACTGTCTCTTCTGCAGGATCGCGCGCAAGGACATCCCGTCGAAGATCGTCTACGAGGACGACCAGATCATGGCCTTCGAGGACATCAACCCGCAGGCCCCGGAGCACACCCTGGTGGTCCCGAAGAAGCATCTTGCGACCTTCAACGACGTCGGGGCCGGAGACGAGCCGCTCCTCGGCCACATGCTGGTCGCGGCCGCCCGCATCGCGAAGGAGAAGGGGCTGCACGAGAAGGGCTACCGCCTGGTGGGAAACTGCCTCGAGAGCGCCGGGCAATCGGTGTTCCACATCCACGTCCACCTGCTCGGCGGCCGCCGCTTCAGCTGGCCCCCCGGATGAACGGCGGGGCCGGCCAGGCACGCACGTTTCACCGCTCGGCGGGGGCGCGCGCGATCAGCAGCACCTGCGCCCTGCTGTTCGTCGCCGGGGCCGTCTCGACCGGCGCGACGGGGGGTGTCACGCCGGCCTTCTTCGTCCTGGCGGGGCTGTCGCTCATGAGCCTCGCGAGCCTCCTGGGCGCCTGGGCCGACCGCTACACCCTAGGCGAGGCGGGGATCGAGTACCGCAACCTCATTCTGGCCCGCCTCGGCGCGCGGCCCCGCCTCATCTCCTGGAGCGACGTCGTGGGCGTGCGCGAGCACCGGGGTCTGCGCTTCGGCCGCCTCGAGCCGCACGCCAGCGCCCTGTTTCTCGCGCTGCGCTCGGGCCGCCGGCTGGTCCTGGACTCCCTCGCCGATTTCGAGGACGTGCGGGGCGCCGTGCAGCATTACGCCGCCGCGGCACGATCGGATCGGTAGCCCGCCCGCTCTCGGCCGCCCTCCCGATCTCAGTAGCCCGCGTGCTTGTCGACTTCGTTGATCAAGTCCTCGCCGGCGACGTAGCGCTTCAGGTTGTTCAAGAAGAGGTCGGCCGAGCGGGCCATGTACATCGGGTGGGTGCCGGCGATGTGGGGGGTCATGACGACCTGGGGCAGGCTCCACAGAGGGCTCCTCGGCGCCAGCGGCTCGCCGGCGAAGACGTCGAGACCGGCCCCCGCGATCCATCCCTCGCGGAGCGCGCGCACGAGGGCCGATTCCTGCACCAGCTCGCCGCGGCCGATGTTCACCAGGAGGGCCGAGTGCTTCATGCGCCTGAGCTGCCGCTCGCCCATCAGGCCGCGCGTCGCCCGGGTCAGCGGCAGGGCCAGGACCACGACGTCGCTCTCGCGGAGCAGGACGTCCTCCCGGCCCGCGACGAGCAGGCGGTCGACGAAGTCGGGGGCCGCCCGCGCCGTCCGCACCACCCCCCAGACCCGCATGCCCAGGGCGCGCGCGCGCACGGCCAGCTCCCGGCCGATGTCCCCCAGCCCGAGGATGCCCAGGAGCTTGCCGTGCAGCTCGTCGAGCGGCGGCTTGCGTCCGTAGAGATCCTGCTGCGCCCAGCGTTTCTCCTCCTGCGCGCGCACCGCGTCCGCGATGCCGCGCGACATCGCCAGGATGAGCCCGAGCGTGTGCTCCGCCACCGCGATCGAGTTCACGCCCCTCGACGAGGTCACGCGGATTGGGCTCTTCACCAGCTCCGGATTGAGGACGCGGTCCACCCCGGCCAGCGGCGTGTGCAGCCAGCGAAGGGCGCCCGCCTTGTCCACGTGCCGGCGCGCCAGCCCCCAGGCGAACAGGACCTCCGCGCCCGGGAGCCCGCGCAAAAACGCCCCCTCTTCCATCGGGATTTCGAGATCGAATGACTTCGCGGCCCGGCGCCGGATCGTCTCAAGGTATCCCTCGGGCAGCCTCCAGATCGCCTGGCGGTGCGGCAGGTAGACGACGAGTCTGCGCTGTCGTGCGGCCACGTCACCCCTCGTGCCCGGAGGATCTGCGCATCACGGGACTCCGGCAGCAAGCGGCGCCCATTCTAAGCGATCCC
>DASYUH010000076.1 GCA_036001465.1 Candidatus Polarisedimenticolia bacterium | reverse complement strand
AGGCCGGCGTACTTGGTGCTGCGCTCGGCCATCCGGTACTCGTCCACCGGCGTCACCAGGTCGAGGCCGAACTTGGACGCTTCGACCGTCTCCGCCATCTTCACGTCTTCCGAGATCCACGCCTGCGGATAGTTGCGGCCGAGGAAGGGGATGCTCCAGGACGCCTCGAAGCCCCGGTCGCTGATGCTGTGGCTGGCCGGCAGCCAGTTCCCCTGGAACGACGGATCGGGCCAGTTCGACTTCAGGCTGACGCTGGTCTCCTTGCCGAACGGCACGAAGTAGACGCCGACGCAGCCGTTGAGGACGAGGGGGAAGCTGAACTCGAAGCCGGGGGCCGAGGCGGTGCCGGCGAGCGGCGCGTGGATCCCCGCGTCGGTGAGGTCGAAGGCGCCGGTGCCCGGGAGGAACGGGATCTTCCGGCCGTTCCAGGACAAATCGGCGCGCTCCTGGATCGCCCGGGCGTCCGTGATGCCGACGCCGACCTCGGCGCGCTCCCAGCGCACCTCGGCCGCCTGCACGTTCCAGTCGGCGAGGTTCGGCGGCACGAACCGTCCGGTCACCTCGAGCTTCAGGCGATAGACCGGCACGGAGAAGATGCCGCGGTGCCGCACCTCGCTCTCGATCTCGCCGCGCACGGTGAGGGTCTCGGGGAGGACGGTCAGATGGCGCGTCTGCGAGCGCACCACCTTCTGCCCCTTGTTGTCCAGCTCCTCGCGGCTCTGGACGTACGGGATGATCAGCGCGGGGCCGGTCAAGATCTGCATGCGGCCCCACTTGGCCGTGACCTCGTCGACCGCCCCCTCGCGCCTCTGGCGTCGCTCGGACACGAGCCCACAGATCATCGCCGCCGGTATCAGGAGCACGAGCACCAGAAAGCCGATCAGCAGCAGACGCAGCATCTGCGATCCGCGGATCGCCGACATCACACCCTGGATCTCGTTCGACATGGACATGCCTCCCCGGCGCCAGCCCGGTCAAGACAGGCGTGCGGGAGGAAAGAGCAAGAAACGTGCCCCGCCGCGACTGCCAGCGAAACGTCACGCGGAGACTCACGGGAGCACCATGGGCGTCTCGCGCCAGCCACACTACGTGTCGCGAGCGCCACGGACGCGAGGTGTGCTTGCCACGACGACGAGTTCGTCCTGATCGCGCGGCGCCTGGACTGGTCGGTTGACACGGGGCCCCTTCCACGGTACTTAGTAGGTACTGGTGGTCCAATGAGCGGACATCGCCTTTTCATCCGTGTGGTGATCGCGTCGACCCTTCTCACGCTGCCCGCCGCGGGTGCCGATTCCGCGGAGCTGAGCCTGGCGGACCGGATCGCCGCGCAGCGCGCCATCGAACGGGTCTACTACTCCCACCAGCTGGCCGCGCAGCGCCCGTTCGAACTAGCCGTCCCCGATGCGATCGTCGAGCGGAAAGTGCGTGACGCCCTGAAGCAGTCGGTCGCGCTCGAAGAGTTCTGGAAGACGCCGATCACCGCCGACATGCTGCGCCGCGAGATGGACAGGATGAGCCGGCATACCCGCATGCCGAACAGGTTGCGCGAGTTGTATGCCGCCCTCGGGGACGACCCGGTCCTGATTCAGGAATGTCTGGCGCGCCCCGCGCTGGCCGGCCGGCTGGCGCGGAGCTTCTTCGCATCGGACCAGGTCATCCATGCCCAGGAGCGCCGGGCGATCGAGGATCTCCGCGCGCACCTGATCGATGGATCCCTCGATGCGCGCGAGGACTGGGCCGGGCGCTCGGTCGCCCGCCTGCGACGGCAGGCCGGCGGGGAAGCCGGC
>DASYUH010000075.1 GCA_036001465.1 Candidatus Polarisedimenticolia bacterium | reverse complement strand
TCCACGGAAGAGCCATCCACACAGGCCATTCCAGCGAATCTGCCGCCGCTCACTTTGTGGTTGCCCCGCGGCGGGGCTGACGGTAGATAGGAGACCTTCGTCGAACCATCTGGATGGCCTATCTCGGGTGAGACTCGGCCGACCCGAGATACCCTCAACGCCGAGTCAATTCCCGTGGAGGTGCGCATGAAGTACGCTCCAGGTCCGCTTCTCACATGCCTGTTGGTCTCTCTTGGTCTGATCCTCGTTTCGACACCGGCAGCGCGCGCGCAGGCGGTCACCAGTCCCCGTGTCGTGACGGTCTCACCGGACGGCACCGGCGCGAATTTCTCGAACCTCCGCAACGCCATCGACTCGATCACGACCGCCAGCGCAAGCAACCCGTACGTGATCCTGGTCTATCCAGGCATCTACACCGGATCACTGAACACCTTTCTTCCCTGGAAAAGCTACGTGTCGCTTCGGGGCGTCGATCGCTACTCGACGATTATCCGGGGGACGCACCCGGCGCAGTTCGACGCCATCCCGCTCATCGATGCGACGATGACGCAGGGCGTCGAGATCAGCAATATCACACTGGATGGCTCTCAGCAGTTCCTCGATACGCTCCAGTACGTGTCCGGGGGGATGGGCGTGTGCGGGGCGCACATCACCTTTACCGATGTGACCTATGTCACGGTCGACCCGAATTTCACGATCAACTCGGGCAACAACTATAGCGGTAGTCCGACCTGCACCACCGCGGGGAGCGTCATCGTGCGTAACTGCGATCTGGGCACGGTGGCAGACCAGGGCGGGGACTGGCTGATCACGAACTCGTGGATCCACACTACGGTCAGCAATCCAGGCGATCCGGGCTACGGGTTCGTGAGGACCGGTTCAGGATCATTCCCGGGAACGACCACGATCATCGGTTCCGTGCTCGAATCGACAGGCACGACGGCCAACGTGGGCGACATCTACCCGCTCCTGGTGACCGGTAATGTGCCGGGAGAAGCGCGCATCGTCAACTCTGTGATCCACGCTCGATCGACCAGCTCGGCACCGAACTACGATGTCGCGCCGGTCTGGCCGGTCGGTGACGGTGGACCCTTTGTCATCGAAGAGAGCACCCTCATCTACGAGTCGGTCAGCGGAGCCACGAGCGGGCAGTTCTACGGGATCAATGCCGAATCGCTCACGTTGTATCCGGTCGTCCTGCGCAACTCGGTCATTCGATCGATTGGCTCCGGCGGCACGCGCGCCGACGTCCGCCGCGAAAGCGACGGCGCGCCCGTGACCCTCGCTGGAGTCCAGTATTCGACGGTGACCGGCTCGGGAGCCAGCGGCATCACCACTCTCGACTTCCGCCAGGGACAGTACTCAGCCGACCTGACGATCCCTCTGAGCAACCCGACCGCCAATGCCAACGGCCGCCTGTTCATCGGATCCTCGGACCGCCTCTGTTACCGATCGGGAGGGGAACAGCGGTGCGTGGGCGGCGGGCTGTTCATGAAGGTCTCGTAGGTCGGAACCTCCTCTGCGCCGGGCAACCTGGTCTGCGTCACGGCCGGGAGCAAACGGCAGGGGCGGGCCGCGGTGACCATCGTCAGTCGTGACAGCAGCGCGAACGTCGTCGGTGCGACCGTCACCGGCAACTGGAGCGGGGCGACGACGCAGAACGGGGTGACCGCGGTCACCGACGGCACGGGGACGGCGACCTTCACCTCGAACCAGGCGAATCCAGGAAGCGTCTTCACCTTCACCGTCACCGGCGTCACCCTGTCTCCCAATTTCTATGACCCGGCGTCGAACCTCGAGACTACGGACTCAACGCCGACCTGCAACTGAATGACGGTTCTCTGCGGCCGGCGGGCGCTGGATAGCCCGCCGGCCGCAGACTCGCTGGTCTCCGACCTGCCGGGAATCGGCACCGACACCTGCTCGATGTGCCACACCGCGGCCAAGCGCGCGTAGGAATCCGACGTCGGGGACACGGGCCAATCATCGCGGCCCCGAGATCTTCTGCAGTCCAAGCGCCGCTGTGCGATCCAGAGGGTCGAGCGCTAGCGCACGGCGGAAGTGAGATGCCGCTTCGGGAAGGTCGCCAGCCCAATACCGCAAGATCCCGAGGTAGGTGAAAATTTTAGAGTGGTAGTACAACGGTTTGGCTCCGACGATCCGGGCTTCCTCCTCGAGTGCCTCGCCGCGCCTTCCCAATACGAGCAGCGCTTCCACACGGATGAGGCGCGCGATGAAGGCACCGTGGCTCTGACGTACGGCGCGCGTCGCCTCATCGAGAAAGATGGCGGCCTCCTGGAGCGGGATCGACCCGGGGCGGTAGCGCGCGGGATCGATCACGCTGTAACCGTCGCGGGCCGCGAGAGGCGCCCACTGGCCATCCTGAGGCACCAGGATGACGGTGAAGTCGTCGAAGTAGACAATACGCCACCCGCCGATTTTCTGGAAAGCCTCGAGCGTCTTCTCGATTGGCTCCCCCCTCTGCAGCTCCAGAAACGCGAAGGACGCCTCGATTCGCTTCAGGAGGGCCGCCAGGGCGTCGGGGTGCGTGCGGGCGCGAGTGTACTCCCGGTAGAGATCGGGGCCGTAGACGTCATTGCGTGAATCGATCGCCACGCGCACCTGCGGATAGAAGCGGTAGAGGAGGTAGGCCCCGGCCGTGTACGTGTTGAATGCGTTGCCGCGCACCCCATTGTCGCGAAGATAATCGGCCCCAGCGACCGACACGATCTGCCCCACACCGAATCCGAACGTCCGCCGGCTCGTAACGTCGAAGGCGTAGCCATTCCAAGCAAACCAGACGCCAAGCCCCAGGAGAATCGGGACGATCAACACAAGCCCTATGCTCTTGGTGGTCCGCTTCGGTGGGACCGGGAACACCCAAGTCGCCATCGCTGCGACGCCAGGACAGGTGTAGAGGCCGAAATCGGTGACAAACCGCAGGCTGCGCAAGGACAGGACCAGGAGGGCGACGAACAGGAGCGCCGGGAAGATGCCGCCACGCGGAGCGGACTGGCGTCGGGCCACCGCCACAACCGTCAGGAGCAGGACACCCAGACCAAAGAGACCCCAGGCCACATACTCGCGCAGCATGTACGTGTGTACGTATTCGATTGAGAACGGTGATCGCCACTCGTAAATCTTGCCCATAAAGGGGCTGCTCATGAGCTGGAATGGGAACTTGAGCAACGTCGAACCGTAAGGATTGAGAAGGCAAGCGGCGATCAGAGCGGCCACCAGGCCCGCAAGGTGGGCCGCCTCCCTCAACCGTCGCCGGGCCGTCTCACTACCCCCGCGCGTCGTCGCCCTGGAACGTAGAGCGATGAAGAGGCCCTCGAGCGTTTCGGCGGTGCACGCCAGCGACACGATCACCGGCCCGAGGAGAAACCCGCCGTGAAGGTTCACCCAGGCCACCTGGATTGGCAGAAACCACCAGAGCGGCGCTCTTGCCCCCGCCCGGCGCCGCGCCAGGAGGAGCAGGAAGATCGCCGTAAAGAGGTACGAGAAAATTTGAGGTCGCACCACCATTTGCTGGGCCGCCAGAATGATCACGAAGGCGAGTGTCGGGACGGCCACAGCTGGTGATGCTCCGAGCGTCCGGGCAGTGGCGTACAGGGCGGCGGCGCATAGTAGAGCGATGACGGTTTTCAAGACGGTGAGGCCATCCAGGCCAGCGCCGATTTCCACCAAGCGGAAGACCACACCTGCCAGCCACTCGTGAGCGATGAACGGCCGCCCGCGGGCCAGGGCCGAATAGTCGTCGACGCGAGGGACGTGGCCGGTTACGAGCACGCTTGCGCCAGTTCGTAGGTGAAGGAAAGTGTCGTTAGCCGTTATGGGGCATATGTCGACAGCCAACGTAAGGAAAGCGAGCGCCGCGAGTGCCATGGCCTCGACCCGATGAACTCCCTGCTTGGAAGGCACGCCGCGCCTAATTGAAACGGATGGCAATCAGCGCGTTGACCACCCTGCCGTCAACTCGCCCGCGGTCCGGGACCGATGGCTCCGTCATCACCCGCCTGAGGTCACCGGCCATTCAGATCTCCTCCCATCCGCCACACCGAGTGAGCGTCTCGGCCGCCAGAATGCCGTCGATGACACCGTGGGACCGCTGTCCGCAGGTTAGCGGCATCTGGCACTCGTCGCGCATCCTGCCTCCCGGTTTCATACGCTCACCCGGGTTTAGTGGCGTCGGCCTCGGTCGGGGCTCGATGGTCAGGCTGCCGGCATGTGCGTTGAAGGTGTCCCCGTCCTTGCTGTAGTGGAGTGACATGGAGGTTTCCTCATGGCGATTCTAACGCGTATGAAAGCTCCTGAGAACGCCCCGATGTCGGCCCGGGGGCGACGCGAGTCGAGGCGATCAACCCGCACACCCCGATGGGCCTGTTCCCGGATGCCGGCGTCGACGAGGTCGGGGCCGAGGTGGCCCGGAGACTCTCCCGGGCGATCGAGTCATTCTGATCCCGCTTGAACCTGGAAGGCGGTGGGGCCATGACCTGGAACGACCGCTCCCCCTGGCCCTGCTTTTCGGCGGCTGGTTCGTCCTGAACCGCTTCATCCTGCCACGGTTTGGCGTCCAGACCTGACTGTCCGCCGCCTGCGACCCCCCGGCGCGGGGCCCGAAGCATGACGACGGACCGGCTTCCTGTCCGAGTGACCGAGATTCCTCCCGGGCGCGACGCGGTCGCGCACCAGCTGCTTCAGCTCCTTGATGTCCGGAAAGCGCCGGCGCTTCGACCGCGACCAGAGGGTCTCGCCGTCCAGGATCACGTCGAACACGCCCCCCGTCGCGGGGCGCAGCGCAACTTCGCCCAGCTCCGCCTCGAACGTGGTCAGGAGCTCCTGCGCCATCCAGGCGGCGCGCAGCAGCCAGCGGCACTGGGTGCAGTAGGCGATCTCGAGACGCGGCTTCGGCATCTCACGCCTCTCCGGCCAGCCGGACCGCTTCGACGAGAAGGGGAAAGGTGCAGGCGCGGGAGAACTCCTCGAGGGTCATCCAGGCGAAGGCGTCGTGCTCATCCGACAGGACGATGTCTCCGGACTCGGACGCTCCGCGGTAGACCACCACGACCATGTCCTCCCGGTTGCGCTGGGTCTGATACGCGGCGACCGGGTGCGGGTCGATCGCGACCTCGAGTCCGCATTCCTCGCGCGCCTCGCGCCGCGCCGCCGCCAGCGGCTGTTCCCCCGGCTTCACCCGCCCGGAGAGCGCCTCCCATGCCCCGGCGCCGGCGTCCTTCCGGGGCGAGCGCCGCATCGCCAGGACGCGATCGCCGCGCCGGACCACGACCGCCACCGCGACGACACATCGGGCCGAATCGCTCACGAGGCCTCCGGGGCCGCGGCCGAACGGGGGACGGCCGCGAGCGGGCATGGTACAGGAAACCCGGGGTTACGCGTGCGGGTCCGGCCGGTCGGTGGAGTTCGCCCGAAAGTCACGCAGGACCGGCGGACGGGCCTCCGTCTCTTCGAGAAGCCGGAGCGCCGCCTCGATGACCGCCATCTGCCGCGCCGGATCGCCGGGGGCATCCAACGGGTAGCCGTGCCGGAAGGGGACGCACAGGGCGCGTGGCGGGCGGACCCGCTCGGCGACGTGGCGCAGGAGCTGGATCGCCACGGTCGCGATCCCCTGCCGCTCCAGCTCGGCCGCAGCCAGGCCGACCGCCTGGGTGCACATTGGTCAGACCGGGATGAGCAGGGCGACGTCGACGCCGTCCTCCGAGAGCCGGCGCGCCGCCTGCGGGGCCGAGTCGCGCACCAGCCTTCCCGGGGCGGTGATCGAGCCCATGAACGACAGGTGGCGGCGGTTCACCGAGCCGACGCGGCCGGCGGCGGCCAGCTCGCGCGCCCGGTCGAGCGGCAGGGCGAGGTTCGGGTCGAGCCGCATGCCCTCGTGATCGAACGACCGGCTCCGATGCGTGTCGATGAGCGCCGCGGCCCGCGCGTCGGAGGGGATGTCGCGGAACGACACGTCCCCTCCGCGGATCGACGCCTCGAACGGCTCCTGGCCGGGAAGCACGAACCCGGCGCTCGAGACCAGCGCCAGCCGGCAAACGGCCAGGGGCTTTCGCAGCGGGGTCCACGGGACGGGGTCGATCCGGCGCCAGGGGTAGGCTTTCAGGAACAGGCGGGTCGCCGGCGAGAACTCGCCCAGGTCACCCACCCGCGGCGGCGCCCTTGAGGTGCTGGTCCAGGAACGCCAGGATCGCCCGGTAGCCGACCAGCTCGTTCTCCTTCTTCTGGAATCCGTGCCCCTCGTCCGGAAAGACGACGTACTCGACCGGCACGCCGTTGGCCCGCACCGCCTTCACGATGTCGTCCGATTCCGGCTTCAGGACGCGCGGGTCGTTGGCTCCCTGCAGGACGATGAGCGGCGTCTTGATGTTCGTCGCGTGGAACAGCGGGGAGATGCGGCGGAGCCGCTCGGCGTCCGCCTTCGGATCCCCCAGCTCGGCGAACAGCGCCTCGCGGAAGGACTCCCAGTACGGAGGGATGCTCTCCAGGGTGCGCACCCAGTTGGCGACGCCGAACAGGTCGACGCCGACCGCGAACGTGCCCGGCTTGAACGCGAGGGCCGCCAGGACCATGTAGCCGCCGTAGCTCCCCCCGAGAATGCCGATCCGCTTCGCATCGACCCAGCCGCTTTCGGCGAGCATCGTGCGGCACGCCACGACGTCTCCCAGGTCGGCCTCGCCGTGCCGGCGATCGTCCAGGGCGAAGAAGGTCTTCCCGTAGCCGCTGCTGCCACGGTTGTTGATGTCGAACACCGCGTAGCCGTGGTTGACGAGGTACTGGGTCAGGCCGCTGTACTCGATCTGCGCCTGGCCCCCCGGACCGCCGTGGACCTTGACGATGGCGGGCACGGGATGGCGCGACGAGGCGCCGTGCGGCCGGTAGAGGAGGCCGGGGATCTCGAGTCCGTCGTAGGACGGGAAGCGCACGACCTCGACCTCGGCCAGGTTCCTGGGGTCAATCCGCGGATTGAGCGAGCGGGTCAGCCGGCGCGGCGCCCCTCCTCCCAGGTCCATGGCGTAGAGGTCCCGCGGCGTCAGGCTGTCGCTCGCATGGAACGCCAGGTGTTCCTCGTCGCGCGAGAAGGTGACCGTCCTGATCGCCCCCCGGGGCAGGTCCGGCAGGGCGACCGGGCGCATCGAGGCGGCCTCGAACAGCCGGAGCTCGGTCCGCGCATCATTATTAATGGAGACCGCCAGGTACCGGCCGCTCTTCGAGATCTCGGCCTCGGTCACCTCCCAGGAAGGCCTGACCAGGGGGCGGCGCGCGCCGGTCTTCAGATCGTAGAGGGCCAGGCCGGCGAACTCGCTCCCCTCGTCGCTGATCAGGTAGAGCCCCAGGCCGTCCGGGGTGAACCGCGCCGGCCGGTTCAGCGCGTCCCCCTTGTGGGGGGTGATGTTCCTGGTCTCCCCGGTCTTCAGGACATGCAGGAAGGCGTCGCTGTCGTTGGTGGTGCGCGACTTGGAGAGGGCCAGGGTCGTCCGGTCGGGGGAGACGTCGCCGTACTTGTAGCCCGCGTCGTTCTTGAAGAGCAGGCTCCGGGCGTAGCCGTCCGTCTGGTACTCGTACAGGTCGAAGAACTTCGGGTCGCGCTCGTTGGTGCTGACGAAGAAGGTCCGGTCGTCGCGCGCCCAGCCGAGGAACTCCGCCTTGACCCCGTCGCCCGGCGTCAGGTCGCGCACCGACCCGTCCCGCTCGCGCACGTAGAGGTGCGTCAGCTCGTTCCCCCCCTTGTCGCTGGTGTACAGGAAGCGCTCGTCCGCCGGAAAATAGGACTCCGCCCTGATCGCATCCTCCGTCGAGCGGGTGAGCTGCACCGGCTGGCCGCCGGCGGCGGCGACGGCGAAGGCGTTGAACACGCCGGTTTGATCGGAGCTGTACAGAATCGTGCGGCCGTCGGGCGAGAACGAGGCGCCCAGGATCCGGGTCGTTCCCAGGAACTCCTCGATGGAGTACTCGGGCGCCGCGGCGAGCGACGCCTCGGGGGAGGCGGCGATCCGGGGCGGCCCGCCGGAGTGGGCGCAGGCGGCGAGCAGGGCGAGCAGGACGGGAACGGCGGACCAGCGGACCGACGGGGCGGGCCGGCTCATCGGAGCGCGTCCGTCAAGGGATCTCCATCGTGCCTTCGCTGACGAGGGCGGTGGCGCCGCCGACGCGGATCTCGGTGATCGTCCCCTCGCGCTTGTCCGCCTCGGCCTCGAGGAGGCTCGGGCGGCCCATCTCGAACCCCTGCTCGATGACCCATCGCAGCCGGCCGTCCCGCCTCGGGTCGCGCGCCCCCAGGTAGCCGGCGAGCGCCGTCGCGGCGCTGCCGGTGGCGGGGTCCTCGGTCACGCCCGCGGCGGGGCCGAACATGCGGGCGCGCGCCTGCCGCCCCGCGAGCTCGGGGTCGAGCGCGAAGAGGTAGACGTGCGGCGACCAGTACCGGGACAGCACCCGCTCCCAGACGTCGGGACGCAGCCGGGCGCGTCCGACGGCCCCCCGATCGCGCAGCGGAACCAGCAGGAAGGGCAGCCCGCAGGACACCCCCTGGGGGGTCCAGGGCTCCTCGAGCAGGTCCGACGGCTCGAGGGACAGCATGGCGGCCAGATCGGCGGCGGGGGGCGCGGGCGGGCCGATCTCCGGAAGCCGCGGCGAGGTCAGCCGGGCGTATCGCGCCCGGCCGTCGATCGTCTGGATGCAGACCGGCACCGGCCCCGCCCCCTCCTCGAAGACGATCCGCGTCCACTCGTCGCCGTTGGGGATTTCTCCCAGGGACGCCAGGACGCAGGCGGTGCCAATCGTCGGGTGGCCGGCGAAGGGGATCTCCCCCCCGGGCGTGAAGATCCGCAGGCGGCGGGTGTGGGCCGGAAGGTCCGGAGGCAGCACGAAGACCGTCTCGGAGAAATTGAATTCGCGCGCCACCTGCTGCATCTGCTCCGTGCGCAGCCCCCGGCCGTCCGGGAACACGGCGAGCTGGTTCCCGCCGAAGATCCGGTCGGTGAATACGTCGGCTGTCGCGAAACGGAAGCGCATGGCTGGTTCGAGGCCTGGAGAGTAGCGCCCTTCGGAGGGGTACGTCAAGCAGGCGGGACGAGCAGCCGGGACGAGGGGGCGGGACGAGGGGTTGACGTTCTGGACGAACGGCGTGACAATTCATGCATCCGAACAGCGCGAGTTTCGCACCACCACGAGGGGAGGACCACCGATGATGGACGTGCCGAGGCTACTGGACGAGCATCGCAGGCTGAAGGCCCTGGCGGGCGACTGGGTCGGGGAGGAGACGATTCACCCGTCGCCGTGGGATCCGAAGGGGGGCACCGGCGCCGGACGCTTCCAGGCGCATCTCGATCTCAATGGGTTCTTCCTGGTCGCCGACTACGTCCAGGAGCGCAGCGGCCAGATCACCTACCGCGGGCACGGGGTCTACGGGTACGATCCGCAGCAGAAGGGCTACACCATGCACTGGTTCGACTCGATGGGGTCGGGAACCCCGGAGCCTGTGCGTGGACGCTGGGAGGCCGACCGCCTGACGTTCGAGGGAGAAAACCCGATGGGGCACAGCCGCTACATCTACGCGTTCGAGGGGGCGGACCGGTACTCCTTCCGCATCGAACACTCCAGGGACGGCAAGACCTGGGCGGTCTTCATCGACTCCCGGTACGCCCGGAAGCAGGCCTGAGCTCGACCAGGGTCGCGCCCCACCCGCCGGCGTCCTCCGAGGCGGTCCGGAAGGCCGCCACCTCCGGCAGGCGGCCGAGCACGGACAGAACCGCGCGGCGCAGCGCCCCCGTCCCTTTGCCGTGGATGATGCGGACGCTGAGGATCCCCCTGGCCCGGCACTCCGCCAGGTAGTCGGGGACGAGGTGGTTCACCTCGCGCGGGTCGAAGGTGTGCAGGTCGAGCGTGCCGTCGATCGGCGGGTCGATCGGTCCCGTTTCGTCCATTGGCACGAAGGGTACCATCGAGGCGCCCCGGCCGTCCTCTGCTATCCTAGGGCCCTGTCCCCTCCGCCGGGAGAACCGATGCGCATCGACCTGTTCAGGATGGAACGGACGCAGTGCCTGTACGAAAACGAGGTGGAGTTCAACCTCTCGGAGAGCGGTGTCCTGCCGATGACCGTCGGCGAGATTCTCGGCCCCGAGACGGACACCCGCGCGCTCCACGACCTCCGGCTGAAGTATCCGGCCTCGCGCGGCTCGGAGACGCTGCGCGACCGGATTGCCGGGTTCTACGGCGATGCGACGCGCGACAACGTCATGGTCACGAACGGCGGCTCGGAGGCGAACTACGTCGTCTTCTGGGGACTGCTCGATCAGGGGGACCGCGCCGCCGTGATGATTCCGAACTACCTGCAGGCCTGGGGGCTGGCGCGTGCCTACGGGGGGCGCGCCGATCCCTTCCGCCTGATCGAGCGGCGCACGAACGGGCGAAGGCGCTGGGCGCTCGACGTGCAGGGGCTCGACCGGGCCGTCACCCGCCGGACGAAGATCATCCTGGTCACGAACCCGAACAACCCGACCGGCGCTGTCCTCGACGAGGACGAGATGGAAGCCGTCGTGCGCGCCGCCCGGCGGGTCGGCGCCTGGATCGTGTCGGACGAGGTGTACCGCGGCGCCGAGGTGGAAGGGGAGATCTCGCCGACCTTCTGGGGCCGTTACGACAAGGTCCTGGTCACCGCCGGGCTCTCCAAGGCGTTCGGCCTGCCGGGCCTGCGCACCGGCTGGATCCTGGGGCCGGCGAGGACCCTGGCGCATCTCTGCCGCTACCACGACTACCTGACGCTCACGCCGACCTTCCTGTCGGATCGACTGGCGGAGATCGTCATGGAGCCCCGGCGGCGCGAGGCCATCCTGGCGCGCACGCGCGGCCTGATCCGCAAGAACATCCCGGTGCTGGAGAGGTGGATCGGCGCGCACGGCGACACGCTCACCTACATCCGTCCGGTCGCGGGGGCGATTGCCCTGGTCGGCTACCGGCTGCCGATTGGCTCCGAGGCGCTGTTCACGAAGCTCCGCCGCGAGCAGTCGGTCCTGATCACACCCGGAAGCCACTTCGGGATCGGCCGCTACATCCGGATCGGCTACGGCTACGACGCCGACCATCTGGGGCGCGGCCTGGAGCGGATCGACGCGACGCTCGCGGACCTGGAGCGCGGCCGGGATCGGCTTTCGGTCCCTCTGAAAGGGATCCCCCCCATGAGGGTGGCCGTGAAGAGGATCGCCGCGAAGCGGGCCGGCGTGAAGCGAGGCCCCGCGACGAGGCGCGGACCGCGCGCGACGGCGGGCCGATGAGCCGGCGCCCCCTCGTCGCCGCGGCCGCCTTGGCGCTTCTGGCCGCGGCCTGCCTTCCGCTCGCGGCCGGCGGACCGCTCCTGGCCGGCGCGCGGGCCACCCCCTCCGCACCGATCGAGGCGGACGCGTCCCTGCGCACCCGCAACGTCATCCTGGTCACGCTCGACGGCCTGCGCATCCAGGAGATGTTCGCCGGCATGGACCCGATCGTGTCCGAGAAGAAGGACCTGTCCGGCATCTACGACGAGGACAGGGCGCGGCGGCTCTACTGGCGGGAGACACCCGACGAGCGCCGCCGGACCCTCCTGCCATTCTTCTGGGACCGGCTCGCGGCGCACGGAATCGTGCTCGGCAACAAGGAGAAGGGAAGCCGCGTCATGCCGCGCAATCCGCACCTGTTCTCGGCCCCGGGCTATGCCGAGATCCTGACCGGCCAGTACCAGCCGGACGTGACGACCAACGACGTCAAGCGCTACGCGCACAAGACCGTGCTGGAGTTCGTGAAAGACGAGCTGAGGCTCGCCCCGCGGGAGGTCGCGATGATCGGCGGGTGGGAGCCGTTCAAGATGCTGGCCTCGTCCAAGCCGGACGCCTTCTTCACCTATGCCGGCCACGAGAGGATCCCCCGGGAGATCGCCACGCCGCGGATGGCCTTCCTCGACGAGCTGCAGAACCAGGTCATGTCGCTGTGGGAGGAGGGGCGGAGCGACGCCATCACCTTCAACCTGGCGCTCGAATACCTGAAGACCCAGAAGCCCCGCTTGCTCTACATCGCCCTCGGCGAGTCGGACGACTGGGCCCACGCGCGCCGCTACGACCGCCTCATGGACTACATCCACGTGGCCGACGGTTATCTGAAGACGCTCTGGGAGACGGTCGAGTCGGACGAGGCCTACCGGGGACAGACCACGCTCATCGTGACGACCGACCACGGCCGGGGGGTGACCGGCAAGGACTGGGTCGACCACGAAGAGGGGATCAAGGGGTCGGAGGACATCTGGGTCGCCGTCATCGGCCCCGACACGCCCGACCGAGGCGAGGTCGCCCCGCACCCCACGGTGCACCAGGCCGACATCGCGGCCACCCTTCTGCGCTTCTTCGGCCTCGATGCCGCCCGGTTCAATCCCAAGGCCGGCCCGCCGATCGAGGCGGCGTTCGCGGCAGGGGAGTCGCAGGAGCCGGTCCGACCCTGAGGCCGGCGGGGCGTCAGGCCCGCCCCTCGTCCACGTGACGCGCCACGCGCGTCTTCGTCAGGATCAAGAGGGCGGGGAGCGTCGTCAGGGCGGTGACCAGGCAGGTGACCGAGCCGATGGCGGCGACGATCCCCATCGATCGCAGGCCGGGGTAGTTCGACAGGCCGATCGTGCCGAAGCCGGCGACGTTCGTCAGGGCGGCCATGACGACCGCCTTGCCGGTCTCCATCAGCCCCTCGAAGTTGCTCAGCCCCTCCTGCGAGATGCGGTGGATGATGTGGATGCCGTAGTCGATGCCGACGCCCAGGATCATGCTGGTGACGAAGGCGTTGACGAAGTTCATCTTGATCCCCAGGAGGCGCATGCAGCCCAGCATCCAGACAACGCCCAGCAGGAGCTGCACGTTGGCCAGGGCGGTCAGCCACAGGCTCTTGAAATCCATCCACAGCAGGACGGTCACCAGGATCATGCCGAGGATGACGGCCCGCCAGGCATCGCGGCTGAAGATCTGCTTCAGCTCGGACGAGGCGATGTTGACGCCGGTGATCTCGATCCCCCGGGACGGCCGGTCGAGCGCCTTCACCAGGGCGGGCGGCGCCACGCGCTTCGCGTCGGGGGCGCTGGGGAAGAGGTAGGTCACCGACTTGACGCCGCCCCCCTCGTCCTCCCGGACGTAGCGGTCGATGAAATGCCCCAGGCCGGCCGCCTTCAGGTCGGCGACGGCGAGCGGTCGCTCGGGGCGCAGGATCGCCGGCAGGGCCTTCAGGTAGCCGGCGTAGGTCTCCGCGCGGAAACCAGTCTCGCGCAGCGCCTCGCGGAAGGTGCGCTCAATGCGCGCCACGTCGAAGGCGTCGTCCCGTCCGGCGCGCAGGGCCTCGATCACCTGCTCCTGGTCCTGGCGCGGCGGCAGGTAGTTGAAGATCGACTCGTAGCCCCGCAGGGTGCCGTCCGCCACGAACTGATCGAGCAGGCGGTTGGCCTCGCGGTTGGTCTCGAGCACGCCGTCCAGGTCGGGCCCCCGGGACAGGACCATCATCGGCGTGAAGGAGGCCTCGAACTTCCGGCCGATGGTCTCCTGCATCATGATGCCGCGGTTCTTCGGCGAGCGGAGGTCCTGCACGCTGCTCGTGAACTCGACGTTCCAGGCGTACCAGCCGAGGCCGATCGTGAGGAGCGCCGACGCGACGAGGACCGGCCCCGTGTGCCGCGTGCTCCAGGCCATGACCCGCTCGATGCCGAACGAGTGCAGGTAGAGCTTCTTCGTGACGTCCTTCCGGCGCGCCCGCCCCTCGTTCCAGGAGATCATCGCCGGCAGGAGGAACAGGATCGCCACCAGGCAGAACAGGATGCCGGTGCCGACCAGGAAGCCGAAGTCGCGGAGCCCCTTGTACTCGGTGACGCACATCGCGTAGAAGGTGCCAGCCGAGGTGATCGCCCCGGTGAAGACGCCGAAGGCGGACACCCCCATCATCAGGCGCAACGCCTCCTCGAGGCTGCGCCCGCGGGTGCGCTCCTCGACGTAGCGGGCGTACATCACGATGGTGAAGTCGGTCCCCAGCCCCATCAGCATCGCCGTGAAGCCGGTCGTCGCCGAGTTCAGGTGGCGCAGGCAGACATAGGCCGCCGCCAGGGTCAGGATCTGCCCGACCAGGAGCGGCACCGACGAGTAGAGGATGGCGCCGAAGCGCCGGTAGCAGAAGTAATAGAGCGCCAGGATGACGACGAACGACAGCGTGCCGTTGCGCAGCATGTCCTGCATGATGAGATCGCTGTCGTCGAGCGCGATGATGTAGCCGCCGCCGTAATCGACCCCGGGGGCACGCAGCGCCTCGGGCCCGGGCCCGGGCGCGTCCGCGCCGAGCGTCGCGCCGTCCGCCGCCTGCTCCTTCAGGTCCCGCTCGAACTGCTTCGACACCTCCTCGACCGCAAGGCGCACCTGCACCATCAGCCGCTTGTCGAAGGCGGTGTCCTGGGCGGGCTTGACCGGCTTGGCGATGATCAGGAGCGAGCCGCCGTCCTTCGACAGGAAATAGCCGCTCGACAGGTCCACCTTGAGCGGTCCCTTGCTGCGCAGCACCTCCTTGAAGACGAGCGAGGAGACCTGGAAGGGGTCGTCCTCCAGCAGCTGCTTGACGAGGAACGACGACGGCCCGGTCAGCTGCCGGAAGTTCTCCTTCACCTGCGCGCGGATGGCGGGATCGGTGAACCGGGCGCGCAGCTCGTCGAGCTTCGCCGGCGGCAGGAACAGGATCTGGTTCGTCCGGAAGAACGAGAAGAACGGCCCCGTGGTGTCGATCCGATGCTCCACGTACTCGATGTCCGGGATGGTCTGCAGGCGTGCGGCGAGGAGATCGGCGAACTCCTGCAGCTCGTCGACCGTCTGCCCCTTGCGCGCCTCCGCCAGGAGCAGCAGGTAGTCGAGGCTGCCGAAGTCCTTGAGCGCCTCGCGGAAGGTGCTGATGACCCGGTTGTTCTTCGGCACCAGGTTCAGCACGTCGCCGTCGAGCGTCAGGTGCCGGCCCAGGAAGAGAGAGAACAGGCAGAGGGCGATGGTGACCAGGAAGACCAGGCGGTAGCGCCGGCGCGCCAGCTCCTCGATGCGCAGGAACAGGCCCTGCTTGCCCCCGGCCATCAGATCTCCCGCCGGCCTTCGAGCGCCTTGCCGACCGTGACCTCGTCGGCGTACTCGAGCTCGCTGCCGACCGGCAGCCCCAGCGCGATGCGCGTGGCGCGCACCCCCAGGGGCTTGAGAAGGCGCGACAGGTAGACCGCCGTCGCCTCCCCCTCGACGTTCGGGTTGGTCGCGAGGATGACCTCCTTCACCCTGCCGTCGCGCAGGCGCTCGAGAAGCGGGGCGATCTTGAGATCGTCGGGGCCGATCCCCCGCAGAGGGGCGATCGATCCGTGCAGCACGTGGTACAGGCCGCGGAAGCCCGACTTCTCGATGGTGACCAGGTTATGCGGCTCCTCGACCACGCAGATCTGGCTCCTGTCCCGGTCGTCATCGGCGCAGATCGCGCAGGGGTCGGTGTCGGTGATGTTGAAGCAGGTGGCGCAGAGCCGGATCGTGTCCTTGACCTCGAGCAGGGCGGTCGCGAGCGCCTGGGCCTCCTGACGGCTGCCGCGCAGGACGTGGAAGGCGAGGCGCTGCGCCGACTTGGCGCCGATCCCCGGGAGCTTGCGGAAGGCCTCGATCAGGCGCTCGAGGGGCGGGGCGAACCGCATCGCCTCAGAACCCGGGCACGCGGAGGGAGCCGACCTTCTCGGCCATCGCCGCTTCGATCTTCCGGTTGGCCTCGTTGATCGCGGCGCGCACCAGGTCCTCGAGCATCTCCGCGTCCTGGGACTTGACGACCTCGGGGGCGATCCGCACGGAGAGCAGCTCGTGGTTCCCCGCCATGCTCACGGTGACCATGCCGCCCCCCGCCGAGGCCTCGACCTTCAGCTCGGCGACCTCCTTCTGGAGCTTCGCCTGCATCTGCTGCGCCTGCTTCATCAGGGCCTTGATGTCCATGTCGTCTCAGGCCTGCTCCACGTCCACGATCTGGCCGCTGAAGGCGTCGAGGAGCGTCCGCACCAGAGGCGTCCTCTCGGCCGCCTCGCGCAGCCGCTGCTTCTGCGCCTCCGCCGTCTCGGCGGGCGTCGGGGCCCTACCGGCGCCCGTGCCGGGCGCGGCCACGGTCACCCGGATCGCCAGGTCGCTGCCGGAGACCTCGCGCGCCACGCGCCGCAGGCAGTCGAGGCTCTCCCGGGCCTCGACCTTCTCCCGGAAGAAGGCGTGCTTCTCGTTGAAGGCGATGACCAGCCGGTCCCCCTCGATCTCGATCCAGGAGGCCTCCTCGAGAAATCCCCCTAAAGCGCCGCGCTCCTGGTGCACACGCTTCAGGATCGACTCCACCGTCGCCTGGTCGCGCCCCCCGGCCTCCGGGCGCGTCGGGGCGATCACGTCGGTCGCCGGCGCCGGCAGCGTGGCGAACGCGGTCACCGTTCCCGGTTCCGCCGCCGCGCCGGTCTTGTGCGCCCCGCCGTGAGGCGTCGCGCGCGGCGGCCGCGCCGGCTCGCCGGCCTCGTCCTTGTCCGGGCCGTCCGGCGTGCTGCCGGTCCGCGCGATGAGGTCCTCGATCGGAGTCAGGTCGGCCAGGCGCGCCAGCTTGATCGCCAGCGCCTCCAGGAGGAAGCGGGGGTGGCCCGAGTTCTTGACGCGGTACTCCTCGCGGGTCATCAGCTCGAGCAGGCGCAGGAGCTCGTCCTCGCTCCACGCGGCGGCCTCCGTCCTGAGCCTCTTCACCTCGTCGGCCCCCCCCTGGACGTGGCGCTCCGCGTCGGGGACCACGCTCACGAGCAGGAGGTCCCGGCCGTGCGCCATCAGGTCCTCGAGGAACTGCGTGGGGAGGTACCCCTTCTCGAACACCGTCTCGACGAGGCCCACCAGGCGGGAGTAGTCCCGCGCCCGCACCGCCTGGTAGAAGCCGGTGATCAGGTCGTGATCGATCACGCCGAGGATCGTCCGCGCCTGTTCGTCGGTGACCGTCGCCCCCGAGAAGGCGATGACCTGGTCGAGGGCGCTCTGCGCGTCGCGCAGCGAGCCCTCCGCCAGGCGCGCCACCAGGTCGAGCACGCCCTGCGGCACCGACACCTTCTCCCCCTCGGCCATGCGCGCCAGGTGCGCCGCCATCTCCGCCGTTCCGATCTTCTTGAACTCGAAGTGCTGGCAGCGGGACAGGATGGTCAGCGGGAGCTTGCGATAGTCGGTGGTGGCGAAGACGAACAGGACGTGCGGCGGCGGCTCCTCCAGCGTCTTCAAGAGGGCGTTCCACGCCTCCGTCGTCAGCATGTGCACTTCGTCGATGATGTAGATCTTGTAGCGGTCGCGGGCCGGCGCGTAGCGCACCGTCTCGCGCAGCTCGCGCACCGCGTCGATGCCCCGGTTGCTGGCGCCGTCGATCTCCAGGACGTCCATGGCGCGGCACTCGGCGATCTCCCGGCACGAGGCGCAGGCGTTGCAGGGGGTCGGAGTCGGGCCCTCGGCGCAGTTCAGCGCCTTGGCGAGCAGGCGGGCGACCGTGGTCTTGCCGACGCCCCGCAGTCCCGAGAACAGGTAGGCGTGATGGATGCGCCGGTTCGACACGGCGTTCTGGAGGGTGGTGACGATCGGCTTCTGGCCGACCACCTCCTCGAACGTCTGGGGCCGGTATTTCCGGGCGAGGACCTGGTAGCTCAATGGGGTCTCTGGTCGAAAGGAGGCCGGCCTGAGGGCCGGTTCAAGCGGACCCGCGGCGCCTGCGAGGTCCTCCTGACGGCTGCTCCCTTCCGGGCCTGACCGGGTTTGGCGGTTCGCATCGCGCGGGGCTCGAACCGGCCGTCACGCCGGCCTCGTGCACCGCTCCGCGTCAGCAAGCTATCGCCGATGCGGGCCGATGCTATTGCATCCGCCGGGACCTGTCAACGCGCCGAGGTCGGGCGCTCCCAGGACGCAGTTTCCTTATGGTATCGTGAGACTTCTGATCTCAGCGTCGGCAGGAAGCGGACCGCGGCTCTTTGTGTGAGAGGTGACCTCGTCACGGATCAGAGGCATGTGACTTCGCCCTTCGACTCCCCGATCATCGAGCTGCGCGATGTCGCGAAGCGCTTCGGTCCCCTCGAGGCCCTGAAGCCGACGACCCTGGCGCTGGGTGTCGGCGTCCATGTCCTGCTCGGTCCCAGCGGCTCCGGTAAGTCGACGCTGCTGCGCCTTCTGACCGGCCTCTCCCGGCCGAGCGCGGGCGAGGTGCTGCTGTGGGGCCGGGCCCTCTCTCCGCTGACGATAGGACCTCTGCGGCGGCGCCTGGGATACGTGATCCAGGAGGGCGGGCTCTTTCCGCACCTGACGGCGGGCGCCAACGTGACGCTCGCCGCCCGGTACTTCGGCTGGGACGCGCGGAGCATCGAGGATCGGATCGAGGCGTTGTGCGCCCTGACGCACTTTCCGCGCGACGGGATGGCCCGCTTTCCCGTGCAGCTCTCGGGCGGGCAGCGCCAGCGTGTCAGCCTCATGCGGGCGCTGATGCTCGGGCCCGAGCTGCTCCTCCTCGACGAGCCGCTCGGCGCGCTCGACCCCATGATTCGAGCCGAGCTGAGGGCGGACCTCCGGGAGATCTTCAAGGCGCTGGGACAGACGGTCGTGCTCGTCACGCACGATCTCGCCGAGGCCGAGTTCTTCGCCGACCGGATCGTTCTCCTGCGGGACGGACGCGTCGTCCAGCAGGGTCGCCTGCGCGATCTCGTCGAGCGGCCCGCCGACCCGTTCGTCACCCGGTTCATCAGCGCCCAGAGCCGGCCCGGGGCACGCGGATGAGGGTCCGGCGCCGCGTTGTGCTCCTGGTGCTGCTCGCGGGGGCGACGGGCGTGTCCTGCCGCACGGCGCCGGATCAGGTGCGAGTGGGGTCCAAGAAGTTCACCGAATCGGTCGTGCTCGGCGAGATCGTCACCCAGCTGGTGCGCAGCACCGGCGCGCCTGCCGAGCATCGCGCGCAGCTCGGCGGCACCCAGGTCCTCTGGCACGCGCTCCTGGCGGGGGAGATCGATCTGTATCCGGAGTACACCGGGACGATCCGCGAAGACATCGTGAAGAACATGCCGGGGGACGGAAGCGACGACTCCCTGCGCGCCGCGCTCGCCCGCCTGGGCGTTGGAATGACCGGCTCCCTGGGGTTCGAGGACAGCTACGCCCTGGGGATGAGGAAGGCGGACGCCGTCCGGTTGAACGTGACGCGGATCTCCGACCTGCGCGCCCACCCGGGGCTCCGGCTCGGCTTCAGCGAGGAATTTCTGCATCGCGGCGACGGCTGGCCGAGGCTCAAGACGCGGTACCGCCTTCCCCAGACCGACGTGAGACAGCTCGATCACGACGTGGCCTACCGCGCGCTGGCGGCCGGCGACATCGACGCCACGGACCTGTATACGACGGACGCCGAAATCCCGTATTACCGGCTCGAGGTCCTCGCGGACGACCTGGGGCATTTCCCCAACTATCGCGCCGTGCTGCTCTATCGATCCGACCTCCTGCGGCGCGTGCCGTCGACCGTGGCCGCTCTCCGCGCTCTCCAGGGGCGCATCGCGGTGGACGAGATGCAAAGGCTCAATGCGCGCGTCAAGCTGGAACACGTCTCCGAGCGCGCCGCGGCGTCCGACTTCCTGGCCACGACGCTCCGCATCGAAGGGGAAAGGGTCTCGGAGAGGCGGGGCCGGAGAGTCGGCCGGTACGTCGTCGAGCACCTGGCTCTGGTGCTGGCGTCCTTGAGCGCCGCCATCGTCGTCGCGATACCTCTCGGGATCGCGGCGGCGCGCCGCCGGCGCCTGGGCGCGGCCATCCTGGCCCTGGCCGGCATCGTCCAGACCATTCCCTCCCTGGCGCTCCTCGTCTTCATGATTCCGCTGCTCGGCATCGGCACCGCCCCGGCGGTGGCCGCGCTGTTTCTCTACAGCGTTCTTCCGATCGTCAGGAACACCGTGTCCGGCCTGACCGGCATCCCCGCGTCGCTGCTCGAATCGGCGGACGTCCTGGGGCTCTCGTCCACCGCGCGATTGTGGAAAGTGGAGCTTCCGCTCGCGGCGCCCTCGATCCTCGCCGGCATCCAGACCTCGGCCGTGATCAACGTCGGCACCGCCACCCTCGGCGCCCTGATTGGCGCGGGAGGGCTGGGTCAGCCGATCCTGACCGGCATCCGCCTCGACGACCTGAGCCTGATCCTCGAAGGCGCCATCCCCGCGGCGCTCCTGGCCCTCATGGTCCAGGCGCTGTTCGAGCTTCTGGGCAGGGTGCTGATTCCCAAGGGGCTTCGCCTTCGGCCCGATTCGTGACGCCCGGAGAGGCCCGGAAGGCCCGGCCGGCCGAAAGTTCGTCCTTTCCTCCCCGTCCACTCGATGGTACTCTTCTGACGTCACCCAGCGACGTGTTGGCATGATCCACGAACCGCCGGCGGGAGGGTTTGCCCGATGCTGCGTCGTGAGCAACCTGTGCGCGCGCTCCGGCCGGAGGTCTCGAGCCCCATCGACCGTGGGGCTCTCATCGCATGGTACCGCCGCAATCGAGAGCGATCCCGCGCCCTGTTCGACCTCCTGATCGACGAGCGTGCCTACTACAGCCACCCGATCCCGCTCCGGCACCCCGTCGTCTTCTACGAAGGCCACGTGCCGGCGTTCAGCTTCAACACGCTGGCGAAGACCGCCCTCGGAGCGGCCAGCATCGACCCGGAGCTCGAGGCGCTCTTCGCGCGCGGCATCGACCCTCCCACGGACACCTCGCCGGCGATCGAGCCGGAGCGCGACCGCGAGCGATGGCCGAGCCGGCCCGTCGTCCAGCAGTTCGCGCGGGCAGCCGACGCGCGGGTGATCGAGGCCCTGACTCATGACGACCTGGACCGGCCCGGTCATCCGCTGCTCGATGGAGCCGACGCCGCCTTCGTGATCCTCGAGCACGAAGCCATGCACCAGGAAACGCTGCACTACATGCTGCATCGCCTGCCGTGGGATCAGAAGCGACCCCCTGCCGGCTATCGGCCCCTCATCGAAGGGGCGGCGCCGTCTTCCACCTGGATCGAGATCGCTCCCGGCCGCGCCACGCTGGGAGTCGATCGCCGCTCGGCGCGCTTCGCCTGGGACAACGAGTGCCCGCACCATGTGGAGCGCGTCCCCGCCTTCGCGATGGAACGCCACAACGTGACCAACGCGGCGTTCATGGAATTCATCGACGCCGGCGGCTATCGGGAGCGGCGCTTCTGGCTTCCGGACGACTGGAACTGGGTGCAGCGGGAGGGGGTGGCGCACCCGCTGTTCTGGGAGCGTCACGCGGGAGACTGGTCCTGGCGCGGCATGTTCGAGCCGATCCCTCTTCCGCCCGCCTGGCCGGTCTATGTCACGCACGCGGAGGCGGAGGCTTATGCGCGCTGGTGCGGCGCGAGGCTTCCGACCGAGGCGGAGTTCCAGCGCGCAGCGTACGGCGCACCCGGCGGGGACGAGCGCGCGTTTCCGTGGGGCGACTCGTCGCCGGACGTCCGCCACGGCGTCTTCGACTTCACGACCTGGGATCCGGCGCCCGTCGGCAGCCATCCCGACGGACGCAGCGCCTGGGGGGTCGAGGACCTCGTGGGCAATGGATGGGAATGGACGAAGACCCCCTTCGGCCCGTTTCCTGGATTCCGGCCGCGGGCCTCGTATCCGGAGTACTCGGCCGACTTCTTCGACGGCGACCACTTCGTCCTGAAGGGCGGCTCCTCGGCGACGGCGCGGGAGCTGCTGCGCCCCACGTTCCGCAACTGGTTCCGGGCGCGGTATCCGTACGTCTATTCCGCCTTCCGATGCGTGAAGGATCTCGCATGAGCTCGATGGTGCGGCCGGGACACGCGATGGCCCCGCCCGGGGCGACCGATCGGTTCGCAATCGACGTGGGCGACTACCTGACGCGGCATCCGCGACAGCTCCCGTCGCGTTACCTCTACGATGAGCTGGGCTCGGCGCTCTTCGAGGCCATCTGCCGGCTGCCGTGGTACCCCCTGACGCGCGCCGAGCTGCGCCTGCTCGAAGCGCACGGTCGCGACATCCTGAACGCCGGCGTCACGACGGTCATCGAGCTGGGTTCCGGGAGCGGCGCCAAGCTGTCCGCGCTGATTGCGGCGGCCGGATCCGGCCGCGGTCGGCTGGATGTGCATCTGGTCGACGTGTCGGGAAGCGCCCTCGCCCAGGCCCGGCATGCGCTGGAAGGCTTCGAAGGCGTCCGCATCCTGACCCACGAGACGACGTATGAGGTCGGGCTCGAGGCGTCCGTCCTCGCGAGGCCCCTCCCGGGTCGCAGGCTGGCGCTGTTCCTCGGATCGAACATCGGCAATTTCGATCCACCGGGACGCGACACATTCCTCGCGTCCGTGCGGAAGGCGCTCGACGCCGGCGACGGCTTCCTCCTCGGAGGCGACCTGGTCAAGCCCGAGAGGCGCATGCTCCTGGCGTACGACGATCCCCTCGGCGTCACCGCGGCGTTCAATCTCAATCTGTTGTCGCGGATCAACCGCGAGCTGCAGGGTCGCTTCGACCTCGATGGCTTCACCCATCGCGCGCTGTGGAATGAATCGCGCTCGCGCATCGAGATGCACCTGCGCAGCGCTCGAGGGCAGCGCATCGAGATCCGCGGGGCCGATCTGGACTTCGCCATGGCGGAGGGGGAGACGATCTGGACGGAGAGCTCCTACAAGTACGATCCGCCCGAGGTCGTCTCGATGCTCGAGCGCGCCGGCTTCCGCGTCCGGGCGCAATGGATCGACGCCCTCGATCGGTTCGCGCTCACCCAGGCCGAAGCCGTCTAGGAACCGGCGCGCCCCGGCGCCTCGCCCGGCGGCGCGCGTCTCTCGAGGGCGGCCTGGTCCCAGCCGCCCAGCCGTGCCGCGGTCCCGTAGGTGCTGCCGAGGAAGTCGAGCAGGAGCGCGTCGGGGGAGGGCGCCCGGAGCACCGCGGCGTAGGGAAGAATCCACTCGTGCAGGACAGGATGGTAGGACGCCTCCGCCGGCCGGATCGGGGCCTGGGAGCAGCCCGGAGGCTCCGGGTAGGCGTACGAGTAGAACGCCGGCTCGCGCACCGGCCCGCCGCCGTTTCCCGGCCAGAAGCCGGCGCTGATGCACTCGTGCGAGTACGCCTCCCGCGTCACCCAGTCCGCCAGGCCCGGCAGGCCCCCGGGATGCGGGGGGGCCGCCCGCCCGGAGAACCGGGTGCACGACAGATCGAAGCTTCCCCACCAGAAGTGAACCGGACTGCACTTGCCCAGGAACCGTCCGCGGAATTCCTTCAGCACCCGATCGGCCTGGATGAGAGCCCGCCAGAACCGCCGGGCCGCGTCGGGATCGTAGGAACGGTGCACCTCGTCTTTCTGGAACGGCAGGGGGTTCGGGACTTCGTTCGGAACCGGGCGAATCCTGGGTGAGATGCCGAGTGACCGCAGCACATCCAGATAGCGACGGTAGAAGTCCGCCACCGTGCGCGGCTCGAGCGGGAGCGTTTCCGTCTTGCCGTCGCTGGTGCGGACGAGCAGCCGATGATCGACGAAATCGAAGTCGACCTCGAAGCTGCGCCCACCGTGAGGGATGGGAGAGGTCCCGAGCCCGCGCGCCGTGACGTACAGCGCGACCTGCCACCAGTGGTTCTGCATCGGCGCGAGCGCCAGCCGCGTCTTGCCGACGATCTGCGTCCAAAGCTGCAGGGTGTTGCAGGTCTCCTCCCACTGATCCAGCGGGAGTGGAGGCCACGCTTCGGAGGATCCTGACCGTACGGTGTCGGCCGTCATACCCTAGGTCCGGACGAGTGCACCGCCCGCTCTACCGCCCGCCGGGGGCCGGCTCCATCACCAGCTCATCGACGAAGCACCAGCCCCAATCCTCCCCCGGCTCGAAGCTGCGGACGATCGGATGATGGACCTTCCTGAAGTGCTTGGTGGCGTGCCTGTTGGGGGAGTCGTCGCAGCAGCCGACGTGGCCGCACGACAGGCACAGGCGCAGGTGAACCCAGTCACTGCCCGTCGCCAGGCACTCCTCGCAGCCGTCGGGGGTCCGTGGGGCCACGTACTGAACCTGATCCAGGTGGGTGCAGCGTTTCGGCATCGAGTCCGTCCTTGTTCCACCAAAAGATAGCACGCCTCGAGGTCGCCGCCTATGCCGTCGATTCGGCGAGCACCCTGTGCACGAGCTGGATGCAGACTGAGCCCTCGCCCACCGCGGCGGCGACGCGCTTGACGCTGTTGGCCCGGACGTCGCCGATCGCGAACACGCCGGGCCGGCTGGTCTCGAAGAGCAGCGGCAGGCGAGCGAAGGGCCAGCGCGCGGCCGCCAGGGCGGCCGCGTCGAGGTCGGACCCGGTCCTCACGAATCCCTTCTCGTCCAGGGCGACGCAGTCCCGCAACCAGGTCGTGTTCGGGTTGGCGCCGGTCATCAGGAAGACGTGCCGGATGTCGGCCGTGGTCGTGGCCCCGTGCCCGTCGCACCATGTGACGCGCTCCAGCCGCGAGCCCCCCTGAAGCTCGACGATGCGGGTGTCCGTCAGCAGCGTGATGTTGGGCGTCTCCTGGATTCGGCGGATGAGATAGCGCGACATGCTCTCGGCGAGCCCTCGAGCGCGGACCAGCATGGTGACCTTGCGCCCCACCGCCGAGAGGAACACCGCGGCCTGGCCCGCGGAGTTGCCGCCTCCGACGACGATCACGTCCTCGCGGCCGCAGAGGCGCGCCTCGACCTGCGTCGCGCCGTAGTAGACGCCGACCCCCTCGTACCGCGCCAGGTTCGGCAGATCCGGCTTGCGATACTGGACTCCGGTCGCGATGACGACGGCGCGAGCCTGGACGCCGGCCCCCGCACCGAGCTCCACGCGGTAGGGACGCTCGCACCCGAGCCGCAACGCCGTGCGGGCCACCGCGAGCTCCGCTCCGAACTTCTCGGCCTGGACGAGGGCCTTGCTGGCGAGATCCTGGCCCGAGATCCCGGTCGGAAAACCCAGGTAGTTCTCGATCCGCGAGCTCGAGCCGGCCTGCCCGCCGGGCGAGCCGGCCTCGATCACCAGCACGTCGAGTCCCTCGGAGGCCGCGTAGACGGCGGTCGACAGGCCCGCCGGCCCCGCGCCGACGACCACGAGGTCGCGCACGACCGTCGCGTTGACGTCGTTCAACCCGAGGCAGTCGGCCACCTCCTCGATCGTCGGCTTGCGCAGCAGACGCGTGCCCCGGCAGATGAGGACCGGCACGTCTTCGACCCCGACCCCGAACTTGTCGAGCGTATCCTGGACCGCCTCGTCCCGCTCGACGTCGATGTACCCGTACGGCTGGCTGTTGCGGGTCAGGAACTCCTGAAGCGCCAGCGTGCCCGGAGACTGGCGCGAGCCGATGAGGACGACATTGGTCCCGCCCTGCGCCACCAGCGCCGAGCGGCGCAGCATGAACGCCCGGAGGAAGATCTCGCTCAGCTCCGCGTCGGTCTGGACCAGGGACCGCAGGCGGGCCGAAGGCAGCTCGAGGAGGCGCACGGGGCCTCGAGCGAGCGCGCGGACGACCACCGGCCGGCCGGAGAGCAGATCGACGTCACCCGTGAATGCGCCGGCCCTGTGCACCGTCACCACGTGAGAGGCGCCCGACAGGATCTCGACCTCGCCCTGGAGGATCACGTAGAGCGGCCGGTTGCGATCGCCCGCCTCCCACAGGCTTTCACCGTCGGCGAGGTCGCGCTCACGGGCGAAGGCGGCGATCCGCGCGATCTGCTGCGCGGTCAGCGTGGGGAAGGCTTCCTCTTCGGCGGGGGTCATCTGGGCCATGCGTCCGTCATCCTGTCCACGAAATGGAAGGTGTGATTGTAGGCGCGGCGGGGGCCGTTCCGTCAACCTCGTGCCTTCAGGAGATTTCGGAGGATAATGGCTTCGCCGCACATCGCCCCGCGAACGCGGTTCTGAAACCCTGGGTGACCGGCGAAAGGGAGCGACACCATGTACAAGACGAAGAACGACTTGTCCGAGAAGGTCCGCACGCAGATCGCGGCCCTGCTCCAGGAGCGGCTGGCGGAGGCCGTGGATCTCGTCACGCACGCCAAGCAGGCCCACTGGAACATTAAGGGGCCGACCTTCATCGCGCTGCATGAGCTCTTCGACCAGGTCTACGAGCACGCCGGCGGGCACGTCGACCTGATCGCCGAGCGCATCGTCCAGCTCGGCGGCATCGCGGAGGGAACGGTCCGCGCCGTGGCAAAGCGGTCACATCTCCCCGAATACCCGCTCGCGATCGCCGGCGGCAAGGAGCATGTCGAGGCCCTGTCGCGCAGCCTGGCCTACTTCGGCGAGGAGATCCGCAAAGGGATCAATCAGGCCGACGAGGTGGGAGACAAGGACACCGCCGACATTTTCACGGAGATCTCACGCAGCCTCGACAAGGACCTCTGGTTCGTCGAGGCGCACGCGCACTCGGAGCGCTGAACATAGTGGCGCTCAGAGTGTGGAAGCGACGGGCACCGCCCAGGGGACGACCTCCCGGTCCATGGCTCCCCCTGTCAAAGCGCGGGCCAGGAACCGTCTGCCCCTGAATCCGGGAATGACGCCAGAAGGCCGCCTCCCACAGTTCACGGGCGGACGGTTGACCGCGGACACTTCCTGTCCCTGAACGCGATCCGGGCGGCTTCGGCTCTCCACACTCTCGGCGCCACTATGAGCGCTGGACGGGAGGTTCATGGCGGCGTACCCCCCGGAGGCGTGCAAACGGGAGGAACAGATGCTACATTGACGCGAGCGCGGAGCCAGGGGGACCTCTTGAGCGTTTCGATGACCGCAACTCTCGCACTCGGGTTCATCCTCGGTCTCAGGCACGCTCTCGACGCCGATCACCTCGCGGCAGTCGCCGCCCTGGGCGCATCGAAGGACGGGCTCAGGCGCGCCCTCGCGAACGGGTTGTCCTGGGGAATCGGTCACGCCCTGGCCATCGGCGCAGCCGGCGGTGTGGCGCTCGCGCTTCGCTCCGCGGTCCCGAACCGTCTCGCCATGCTGTTCGAGCTCGCGGCGGCGGTCATGCTCGTCGGCCTGGGCGTGCTGGCGCTGCGTGGCGCGCTGCGCGATCGGCTGCACGTGCACGAGCACCGGCACGACGGCGTGACCCACGCCCATCTCCACTTCCACGCAGCACGGCACGTAACGGATGCCGGCCATCCGCAGGGGGCGGGGGCGGCCGTCCCGGCGCCGCACCGGCACCCGCATCCCGCGCGCATTGCCCTTCGCCCGTTTCTCGTCGGCTGCGTCCACGGGCTGGCCGGCAGCGCGGCGCTGGCGCTCCTGGTCCTCGCGACGGTGCCGACGGTCCTCGGCGGTTGCCTGTATCTTCTTTTCTTCGGCACCGGCACGACCATGGGGATGGCCGTGATGAGCATCCTCCTCGGCGTGCCGCTGGTCCTGGCGCGGCGCAGCGCGGTCGGGGTGACTCTCGCCCTTCGCGCCGCGGCGGGGCTGGGGAGCGTCGCGGCCGGCCTCGCCCTGGCCTACACGACCGGCGCGGCCGGCGGTCTGTTCGGCTAGGCGCCCGCCCGACTCCGGAGCCGGGCGGCCGCCCGGGGCCGGCTCAGGCGTTCTGGCCGTCCGATTCCGTGAAGTCCTCGTCCAGGTTGTAGATCGCCCGCGCGATCTTCCACGAGCCGTCCTTCTGCTTCTCCAGGATCCACAGGTACTTGACCTTCGCCTCCATGACGTTCTCGCCGCCGCCCGGCAGGGTCACGGTCATCTCGATCCGCTCGAACGCCCAGTCGCCGGCTACGCGGGTCTCGACGGGACGCAGCAGGATCTTCGAAGGGGTCTGGTCGAAGAACTCCTGGTAGTGCTCGCCGATCGCCGGCCGGCCGGTGATCGACGGCTCGTCGGTCGGCATGAGGACGGCGTCCTCGGTGAACAGGGCGGTCATGCGCGAGACGTCGGCGTCGTTGTGCGCCAGGACGTAGGCCTCGTGAAGCCTCGAGATCGCCGCCAGATCCTGGGCGCCGGCGCCGTGCGACTCCGGCTTCTGGGTCTCGGGTGACGGCGTGCAGGCTGCCATGAGAAGAAGCGCGGCCAGGGCGGGCAGGGGGTGTCTCACGATGTCACCTCAGAGCGGCTCGGCCGGCGGCAGCGGCACAGGGGACCCGAGCGCGCTGACGTCCAGCAGGTGAAGAACGATGCAGGCGGAGAGCCCCCAGAGGGTCTCCCCCTCGTGCAGGAAATAATGGACCCGGCGCGTCCGTTCGGCGCGCGGCTCGTCGCGCGACGTCCAGCGATCGACTTGAAGCAGGCTTTCGACCGGGATGGTGAAGATGCGCGCCACCTCCGCCTCCCGCGCCACGAGCGGCGGGACGAGGCGCAGAACGCCGGCGACCGGCGTCACGGCCACCGTGTCGGACAGGGTCGGGAAATCGTCGAGCAGGCCGAGGACGTCGACCGCCCCGGGGGGGAGGCCGATCTCCTCCTCCGCCTCGCGCAGGGCGGTCCGGATCGGATCGTCGTCCCCCGGCTCGACCAGCCCCCCCGGAAAGGCGACCTGGCCGGCGTGCGTCGGCAGGTCCTCGGTGCGCCGGGTCAGGAGCAGCCGCAGGGGACCGCCGTCGTCCACGATCGCCGCGAGCACGGCGGCGCGCTGCGGTCTTTCGAGCCGGCGCCGCGCGCGGCGCGGCAGGCGCTCGCGCAGCGAGGCGATCAGGTCCCCGCCTCCCGGAGGGACGGCGCGCGTCATCGCGGCAGCTCCCGGGCGATGAAGTGGGACACGACGGGCGGCCCCGGCCCCTTGTGGTGGCGTCGGGCGCGCTCCTCGATCTCGCGGTCCGCGAGGGTGATCCGCTCGTGCTGCCGCATGTGCTCGATCCACGACTCGACCAGGAACGACTCCACGTAGCGGCCGGCGTCGGCCGGGTCGCTCAAAAGGTCCCAGAGGAAGGCGCCGTCCCGCAGACGCGTTCGCCTGACGTCACGCATCGCCCGCGCGAACTCGTCGGCCGCGGCGGGATCGATGCGGTACTCGACGGTGATCAGGACCGGGCCGCGGTCTCCGTCCGGCTCCCCCGCCACGATAGGCGCCGGCCAGTGCCGCGACGGCGCCAGGTCCGGCCCGTCGCCGGCCCTCAGCCGGAAACGCCAGGTCGCGGCGATCCCCGCGAGAATGCCGCTGCCGGCGACCCCCAGCGCCACGCGCAGGCCGGCGTGCGTCGCCACGCCGCCCCACAGGGCGCTGCCGGCCGCCATCCCTCCGAAGAATACAAGAAGATAGACCGCCAGGCCGCGGCCGCGCACCCAGGGGGCGAGCGCCGCCTGGGCGGCGGCGTGGAACGTGGTCAGAAGGGAGATCCAGGCCCCGCCCGCCAGGAACAGCACGCCGCACAGAAGCGGGAAGCTCCGGACGAGGCCGAGCGTCAGGAGGACCAGGGCGAAGACGGCGCTCGCGGCGCGCACCAGGCCGTCCGGCTGAAGCGCCCGGCGGAGGCGCGGCAGAGCGAGAGCCCCCGTGACCGCTCCGGCGCCGAAGCAGCCGAGCGCCAGGCCGTACCCGGTCGGCCCCTGCAGGAGCTCGAAGCGCACGATCAGGGGAAGGAGTGCGAACAGGGCGCTGCCGGAGACGATGAAAGCGGTCGATCGCGCCAGGACGGCGTGCAGGTCGGGGGCGTGGCGCGCGTAGCGGAGCCCGGCGAGGAGCGCCCCCACCAGGCTCTCCGCCGGCAGGAGGCTCTGCCGCGGCGGCCGCCGCCAGCGGTACAGGACCACGAGCACCCCGAGGAACGACACGGCGTTCAGCAGGAAAGTGGCGCCGGGACCGGCCGCGGCGACCAGGAGCCCGCCGAGCGCCGGCCCGGCGGCGCGCGCCAGGTTGATGGCGATGCCGTTGAGCGCCAGAGCGGCCGGGAGGTCCCGGCGGCCGACGAGCTCCGGGAAGATCGCCTGCCAGGCGGGGGCGTTGAGCGCCGTCCCCAGGCCGATGAAAAACGTGAACAGGAGAAGGCTCGACGCGGAGATCGTCCCGAGAAGAGTCAGGGCTCCGAGCGCGGCGCTGGCAAGGAGCATGAACCCCTGCGTCACGAGCAGCAGCCGCCGCCGGTCCACCACGTCCGCCAGCGCTCCGGCCGGAAGCGCGAACAGGAAGATCGGCAGCGTCGTGGCGGCCGGCACCAGCGCGATCAGGATCGGCGAGGTCGTCAGCGAGGTCATCAGCCATGTCGCGCCGACGTCCTGCATCCAGGTCCCGACGTTGGACAGGATCGCGGCGATCCAGAGGGCCCGGAAGAGCGGCTGTCCCAGCGGCGACCACGCGGCGGCCGGCGTGTCTTTCAGGCTCATCGCACCGTTATGCTATCAGCAGTCCCGCCCCGGCCTGTCACCCCGTCTCGACCGACGCCGTCACCGCTCCGACGTACCTTCCCCCATGCGAGCGGCGAGCCCCGGAAGGGGCCGCCGAAACGCCATCGCGGCACAGTCGGCGACAGTGAGGCAGGAGCCCCTCGCCCGGGGGGGCCCGAGAATCGGAGAGGCTCTTCGATCCCGGCCCCCGGGGCGGGCCGGTCGCTCCGTCGCGATATTCTGTCACCGTTTTGTCACCGCGCTTAAGAGGGTCCATGTCGATCGAGATCGACCAGTTCATGAAGCGCTACGAAGGCCACCCGGTCGTGAACAACGTCTCGCTCGAGGTGGCCGACGGGGAGTTCTTCGTCCTCCTCGGGCCGAGCGGCAGCGGCAAGAGCACGCTCCTGCGCATGGTCGCCGGCCTGGCCGAGGTGGATGGCGGGCGGGTCCTGTTGCACGGCCGGGACGTGACGCACCTGCCGCCGCAGCGCCGGGGGATCGGCCTGGTGTTCCAGAACTACGCCCTCTTCCGTCACATGTCGGTGGTGGAGAACATCGAGTTCCCGCTTCGGGTCCGACGGATCCCCGCGGCCGACAGAAGGCGACGCTCGGACGAGCTGCTCGAGCTCGTGGGGCTGGCGGGGCTGGGGAAGCGGTTCCCGGCGCAGCTCTCGGGCGGCCAGCAGCAGCGCGTCGCCCTGGCCCGGGCCCTGGCGCACCAGCCGGAGGTGCTCCTGCTCGACGAGCCCTTCGGGGCCCTCGACGCGCGCATCCGCACCGAGCTCCGCCGCACGGTCCACGGCATCCAGCGCGAGCTGAAGATCACCACGATCTTCGTCACCCACGATCAGGAGGAGGCGTTCGAGCTGGCGGACCGCATGGGCGTCATGAACTTCGGTCGCCTCCTCGAAGTCGACCAGCCGCGTGAGCTGTACCTCCGCCCGCAGACCGAGTTCGTGGCGACCTTCCTCGGGACGGCCAACCTGATGGTCGGCGAGGTGACGCGCGACGGGGTGCGGCTCGGCCCCGTTCGATTCCCGCTGAGCACCCGCCCGGCGGCGGTCGGCGAGACGCGCCGCGTCCAGGTCCTGTTCCGCCCGGAGGACGTCGCCGTCAAGACGACCCCCGACGCGCTCGGCTGGCCCCTGCTCGGCGAGGCGGTGGTGGAGGAGAGCGGCTTCAACGGATCGTTCGAGCGCCTGCGCCTGCGCCTTCCGAGGCTCAGCGGCGTCCGGCCAATCGCCCCTCCGGCCCCGTTCGGGGGCGACTTCGTCCTGGTCGAGGCCTGGCGATCGCAGCACCAGGCGCGCCGCTTCCCGCTGCGGGAGGGAGACCCCGCCTGGGTCGGCGTGCGGCGCGTGCACGCCCTGACGCATCCCGGGCTGCATTTCCTCATGGTCGCGGACGGATCGCCGGGATCGCGCGGGGCGATCGAAATGGGGGCGCAGGTGGCGCGGCTGGCGCACGCCCGGGTCACGGTCCTGGGACACGGGGCGACCGCGGCACAGACGGACGAAAGGCTGCGTCAGGCGCGAGAGTGGATCGGCAGCGGCCTGGCCGCCGTCGAGACCCTGCCGACGGCCGATCCGCCGTCCGTGGCGATCGCCCGGGAGGAGACGCGCCAGCACTACGATCTGGTGGTGCGCGCCATGCCGGCGAAGGGGCGGGTCGAGTTCGCCGAGCGGACGCTGCAGGCGGGCGATCACAATCTGCTCCTGGTGCCGGCCCCCGGCCCGGTCCCGGCGCGGGCCCTCATTGGAGTCTCCGTCGGGGAGCCCGCCAAGGCCGACGTCCTGTTCGCCGG
This sequence comes from Candidatus Polarisedimenticolia bacterium, assembly GCA_036001465.1. Classification (NCBI taxonomy): domain Bacteria; kingdom Pseudomonadati; phylum Acidobacteriota; class Candidatus Polarisedimenticolia; species Candidatus Polarisedimenticolia bacterium. Next base: position 8,220 of record DASYUH010000075.1, on the reverse strand, counting down.
CCGCCTCGTCCGCCACCTGGGGGCCGAGGCGACCATCCTGACCGTGCTGCCGGCGGCGGGGGACGCCCGGGCCCTTCTCCAGGCCGAGCGTTTCCTGGCGGCCGGAGCGCGCACCCTGTCGCTCATGGGAGTCGTGGCGAAGAGCCGCGTGCGCTACGGCCCGATACCCCAGCAGATTCTGGCGGAGATGCAGGAAGGGAAGCACGACTTCATGATCCTGGGGGCGCCGCTTCTCGATCGCCGTGGCCGCGTCAGCCTGGCCGGCGTGATCGGCAGCCTCCTCGACGCGGTCAAGGACCACCCCGTGTTGATCGTGCGGCCGCACATGGAAGAGGCGTGGCGGCCATGAGGCGCACCCTCGCGGTCCTGTCGATCGCGGCCGCGCTGTTCCTGCCGCGGCCCGCGCGGGCCGCCGGCGTGACGCTCCTGAACGTCTCCTACGATCCGACGCGCGAGCTCTACCAGGAGGTCAACGCCGCGTTCGCCAGGCAGTGGAAGGCCACTTCGGGGGCCGACGTCACCGTCAACCAGTCGCACGGCGGATCCGGCAAGCAGGCCCGCGCCGTCATCGACGGGCTGGAGGCGGACGTGGTCACGCTGGCGCTGGCGTACGACATCGACGCCATCGCCCAGGCCGGCCTCCTGCCGCGCGGCTGGCAGGCGCGTCTGCCGGACCACAGCGCCCCCTACACCTCGACGATCGTCTTCCTGGTGCGCAAGGGAAACCCCAAGGGGATCAAGGACTGGGAAGACCTGGCGAAACCGGGCCTCGCGGTCGTGACCCCGAACCCCAAGACGTCGGGAGGGGCGCGCTGGAATTACCTGGCCGCCTGGGGCTACGGCCTCAAGACGTTCGGCGGCGACGTGGAGAAGACCAAGGGCTTCGTCACCCGTCTGTACAACAACGTCCCGATCCTCGACACCGGGGCGCGCGGCGCGACGGTCACCTTCGTCGAGCGCGGCATCGGCGACGTCCTGATCGCCTGGGAGAACGAGGCGATCCTGGCGGAGAAGGAGCTGGGGAAGGGGAAGTTCGAGATCGTCGCGCCGTCCACGAGCATCCTGGCCGAGCCGCCGGTCGCCCTGGTCGACCGCATGGCCGCCAAGCACAACACCAAGGCGGTTGCCCAGGCCTACCTGAATTTCCTGTACACCCCGGAAGGGCAGGAGATCGCCGCGCGACACTACTACCGCCCGCGCCTCAAGGCGGTGGCGGAGAAATACGCCGGCCAGTTCCCGAAGGTGACGCTGTTCACCATCGACGAGATGTTCGGCGGCTGGGCCAGGGCGCAGAGGGCCCACTTCGCCGACGGCGGCGTGTTCGATCAGATCATGAAGTCGGGGAGGTAGGACGGTGCCGTCCGGGGCGCGGAGGCGCGGGAGCGTCCTGCCGGGGTTCGGCCTGGCGATGGGGTTCGCGCTGTCGTACCTCGGCCTCATCGTCCTGATCCCGCTCTCGACCATCCTGCTCAAGACGGCGACCATGACCTGGGGACAGTTCTGGGACACCGTCTCGGACCCCCGGACGCTTTACGCCTGCCGGCTGAGCTTTCTCGCCTCGTTCGTCGCGGCGCTGATCAACGCCGTGTTCGGGCTCCTGGTCGCATGGGTGCTCGAGCGCTACGACTTCCCGATGAAACGGTTCGTCGACGGTCTCGTCGATCTGCCGTTCGCCCTGCCGACCGCGGTGGCGGGGATCGTCCTCACCACGTTCTACGCGGGGAACGGCTGGGTCGGCCGGTACCTCGAGCCGCACGGGATCAAGGTCGCCTACACCCCTCTGGGGATCGTGGTCGCCCTGACCTTCGTGGGCCTGCCGTTCGTCGTGCGCACGGTGCAGCCGGTGCTCAGGGACCTCGACATCCAGGTCGAGGGGGCGGCCGCGAGCCTCGGCGCCTCGCGCCTCCAGACGTTCCGGCGCGTCGTCCTGCCGCAGATCCTGCCGGCGACCCTGACCGGGTCCACCCTGGCGTTCGCCCGGGCGCTGGGGGAGTACGGGTCGGTCATCTTCATCGCCGGCAACCTGCCGATGCGTTCGGAGATCACCCCCCTGCTCATCATGATCAAGCTGGAGCAGTTCGACTACGCCGGGGCGACGGCGATCGCCCTGGTCTTCCTGCTGGCGTCCTTCTCCCTGCTGTTCCTCATCAACATGGTGGTCCTGCGCCGCACCGTCGCGCAGGCCGGGGGTATCTGAGTGGACGCGCTGCGCCCGCGCTACCTGACCGAGCCGCGCGCCGTCCGCTGGCTCCTGACCGGGCTGGCCCTGTCGTTCCTGCTCCTCTTCCTGTTCCTCCCCCTGGTCGTGGTGTTCACGGAGGCGTTCAGGAAGGGGATCGGCGCCTACGTCGCGGCCCTCGCCGACCCGGTCGCCCTCTCGGCGATCCGGCTGACCCTGTTCACCGCCGCCGTCGTCGTTCCGCTGAACGCGATCTTCGGCGTGGCCGCGGCCTGGGCGATCGCCAAGTTCGATTTCCGGGGGAAGAACCTCCTCACGACGCTGATCGACCTGCCGTTCAGCGTCTCGCCGGTGATCGCCGGGATGGTCTTCGTGCTCCTGTTCGGGGCCCACGGCCTGGTGGGGCCGTACCTGCTGGCGCGCGACATCCGGGTGATCTTCGCGCTGCCCGGGATCGTCCTGGCGACGACCTTCGTGACCTTTCCGCTCGTCGCCCGCGAGCTGATCCCGCTCATGCAGTCGCAGGGGAACGACGAGGAGGAGGCGGCCCTGACCCTGGGGGCCGGCGGCTGGCAGACCTTCTTCCGCATCAGCCTGCCGAAGATCAGGTGGGGGCTCCTGTACGGCATCGTCCTGTGCGCCGCCCGGGCCATGGGGGAGTTCGGCGCCGTGTCGGTCGTCTCGGGGCACGTGAGGGGGGTCACCAACACCCTGCCGCTGCACGTCGAGATCCTCTACAACGAGTACCAGTTCTCGGCCGCGTTCGCCGTGGCGTCGCTCCTGACCCTGATGGCGCTGCTCACGCTTCTGGTCAAGGGGCTCATGGAATGGCGGTCGAGGCGGGGCAGCGCGCGCGCCTGACGCCTATAATGACGGCCGCGCCGCTCCATTTCCGGGCGCCCGGGACGCTGACATGACTCGCCGCTGGAGCCTCGGCACCCTCCTGACCGCCCTGAACGTCGGCCTGGTCGCCGCGGTGGTGGCCTCCGTCGCCCTCGCCGCAGCCGGCCTCCTGAGGCGGCTCGCCGACGATCAGGCGCTCGCCCGCGTCGGCCTGGCCGGGGCCGGGGCCGTGCGATCGATCGAAGACGCGGGGACGGATCTCCTGACCTCCGCGCGCCTCCTGGCGGAGCGCCCCACCCTGGAGGCGCGGCTGGCCGCGGGGGACTTCCGCGGGCTCCAGGATTTCCTGGCCCGCTTCCGCAAGACCAGCCGGCTGTCGGGCTGCGCCGTCTTCCTCTCCGACCGGCTGTTCGCCCGCGACGGCGCGATCCCCTGGGAGGAGATCGCCCGGGCCCCGCGCGTCGCGGACAAGCCGTTCGTGCTCCGCACGCGCGCCGGCGGGCTCCTGATCCTGGGGGCCCGCGCACAGGTTCCGGCGCGGCCCGATGCCTCGGTGGCGGTGACGCTCGTCCTGGACGAGGACTTCGCCCGCGGCATCGGCCGGATGGTCGGCCTCCCGGTGGCCATTCTCGATCGCCATAAGGCGATGGCCGAAGGGCCGGAGGAGTACCTGCGCGGGAGGGCGCTCGACGCCGAGGAGGCGATCTCCGAGCGCCTCGACGAGGCCGGGGTCTATCTGTCGGTCCAGCCGCTGCGCGCGCCGAATGGCGAGGTGATCGGACTGGTCGAGACCGGGCTGCCGATCGTCGGCCTGAAATCCACGCAGCGGCGCTTCCTGCGCTCCCTCCTGCTCATCGCCCTGATCGTGGGGGGGCTGGCGGCCCTTCTCAGCGTCCTCGTCGGGCGGCGGCTCGTGCGGCCGCTCGAGGCGCTCACCGAGGCGTCGGCGCGCATCGGCCGGGGGGATCTCCAGACCCCGGTGCCGCGCGTCCCGGGCTCCGAGATCGGCACGCTCCAGGCGGCGATGGAGGAGATGCGGGGCCGCCTGCTCCACCTGACCGCCGAGCTGCACGGCCGCCAGGCGGAGGCGGAGGCGATCCTCACCGGCATCGTCGAGGGAGTCTTCTCGGTCGATCGCCAGAGACGCATCCACTACCTGAACCCGCAGGCCGCGGCGCTTCTCGGGATCAAGCCCGACGAGGCGATCGGCCGGTTCTGCGGCGACGTCCTGAATCCCCAGGGACCGGAGGGGGTCAGGCCGTGCGAGGACCGCTGCCCGATCCTGCACGCCCGATTTCGCGGCAGCGCCCGCGCGCACGAGGATCTGCTCCTGCGATCCGGCGAGCGCCGGAGCGTCGTGATCACCAGCGCCCCGGCGGACGAGAACCCGGGCGGCGACCCCGGCACGGCGGGGGCCTGGCGGGGGGGCCCGCCGCAGGTCCAGGTGATGCGCGACGAGACCGAGGTGGAGTCGACCCGGCGCCTGCGCGACACGGTGCTCGCCAACATCACGCACGAGTTCCGGACTCCGCTCACCGCCCAGCTCGCCTCGATCGAGCTTCTGCGCGACCGCCTGGGGGAGCTGAAGACCCAGGAGGCGCTCGACCTGGTCCTGTCGCTGGAGCGCGGCACGCTGCGCCTGACGCAGCTCATCGACAACCTGCTCGAGAGCGTGCGCATCGACGCGGGGCACGATTCGATCAGGCGCCAGTCGGTGGCCCTGGAGGAGGTGGTCGACGAGGCGGTCGACCTGGCCTCGCCGCTCCTGGCGCTGCGCGAGCAGACGCTCGACGTCGAGCTGCCGTATCCGCTCCCCCAGGTCCGCGGGGACGCGCCGCGGCTGGTGCAGGTCTTCGTGAACCTCCTGGCCAACGCCAGCAAGTTCGCTCCCTCCGGCTCGCGCATCACCGTCGGCGGCGAGACGCGCGCCGCCACGGTCGCCCTGTGGGTCGAGGACGAGGGGCCGGGGCTCCCCCCCGACTCCGGCGACCGGCTGTTCGAGCGGTTCATGCGCTCGCCGGGGGAGGAGCCGCGCGAGAGCGGCATGGGGCTCGGCCTGTTCATCGTGAAGTCGATCGTCGAGCGCCACGGCGGGCGCGTCGAGGCGCGCGATCGGGAAGGCCACACCGGCACCCGCATGTGCGTTATCCTGCCGGTGGAGCGCACCGCATGAAGATCCTGGTGGTGGACGACGACCTCGAGCTCCTGCGCCTCATCGCCTTCGCGCTCCGCCAGGCCGGCTACATGGTCCTCGAGGCCCAGGACGGACCGCAGGCGCTGGCGGTCTTCGAGCGCGAGCGTCCGGACCTCGTGGTCCTCGACGTGAACCTGCCGCGGCTGAACGGCTTCGAGGTCCTGAAGAAGATCCGCGCCGCCTCGGAGGGGCTGCCGGTCATGATGCTGACCGTGCGCACGGGGGAGGAGGACCAGGTCCGCGGCCTCGACCTGGGCGCGGACGACTATCTCGGCAAGCCGTTCAGCCCCCGCACCCTGCTGGCGCGGGTGCGCGCGCTGCTGCGCCGGGCCGGCGTCGACAAGCCGGCCCCCCTGACGTCCGGAGACTTCGTTCTCGATCTCGAGACGCAGGCGGTGCGAGTCAAGGGGGGATCGCCGGTGCGGCTGACCAACCTCGAGGTCCGGCTGCTGCAGCTCCTTCTGGCGAACGGCGGCCACACGCTGCCTCTGGAGCGCCTGACCTCGCACGTCTGGGGCTATCGCGGCCTGGGCGACCGCCAGCTCCTCAAGCAGCTTGTCCACCGCCTGCGCCGGAAGCTCGAGGTCGATCCCGCCAGCCCGCGCTACCTGGTCACGGTCAGCGGCGTCGGCTACGCACTCCATCCCGGGGGCGCCGGAGACTAAGTCCTCCGTCCGAACGTCCCGTCAGGACGCCGCGCCCGTCGCCGCGTCCATCGCCGGCGCGGCCGGCGGCGGCAGGGCGCGCGGCTGCAGCGGATACTCCCGCTCGCGCCAGGCCGCGAGCCCCCCCAGGAGCGGGCGGACGCGCGTGATTCCCCGCCGGTGCAGAAGGAGCGCCGCCCGGGCGCTCGTCGCCTCGTTCGGTCAGGTGCAGTAGAGGACCACGTCCCGGTCGCGCGGGATCTCCTCGTGGCGGTTCTCGATGTCGTCGGGCGTCAGATGCAGGGCGCCCGGGATGTGGTGCGGCTCGGCATCGAGATCGAGCGCATGCCTCAGATCGACGACGACGATCGGCTCGCCCCGGTCCAGGCGTTCCTTCAGCTCCTCGGGCGTGATGCGCGCCACGCGCAGGTTGTGCAGGAAGCGCCGGCGCTGCCAGACCTTCCCCAGGACGAAGAGGGCGAGCGCCCCCAGGAGCAGCAACACGAGCCATTCCCCCAGGACGAGCGCGCCGGCGGCCATCCTCTCGAGCTGGGAGCTGAACAGGTAGCCGAGGCCGGCGAACGCGGCGGCGTACAGGAGCGCCCCGAGGCCGGCGAACCACAGGAATCGCGGCAGCCGCATGCCGAAGATGCCGGCGAGCGGCGGCGCCGCGGTGCTCAGCCCCGGAACGAACTTCGAGACGAGGAGGGATCGGACCCCGTAGCGGCCGAAGATCTGCTCCGTCTGCCTGACGCAGGAGTCCGGCTCGAGCGACACGCGGCAGAGGAAGTTCAGGACCCGCACCCCCTTCCGCCGGCCGATCTCGTACCACAGCGTGTCGGCCAGGAGGGAGGCGACCACCGACACCAGGAGGACCATCGTCAGGCTCAGCCGCCCCGATCCGGCGAGCGCGCCGGCCGCCAGGAGAAACGGAATCGCCGGGATAGGCAGGCCGAGCTGCTCCGCCACCATCCAGGCGAAGAGGACCACGTAGCCGTGGCGGACGACGAACTCAAGGGTCTCGCTCATCCGAGATCGAAGACCAGCAGGTCGCCGGTCCCCTCCAGGGCGATCCGAGGCTCGTCGCTGACGGCGGCGCCGTCCCCCGCGACGAGCGGCCGGCCGTTCAAGGTCGCGGCTCCTCTCGCCACGTGCACGAAGGCGTGGCGCCCGGGCGACACGGCGTGGGTGACCGAATCGCCGCGGTGCAGGCGCGCGCCGTAGAGCGACGCGTCCTGGTGGATTTTGACCGAGCCGTCCCGCCCGTCCCGGGACGCCAGCAGGACCAGCCGGCCGCGCCGCTCCTCCTCCGGGATGCTCTTCTGCTCGTATCCGGGCGTGATGCCGCTCGTCTCGGGGATGATCCAGATCTGCAGGAAGTGGACGGTCTCGTCCTTCGCGTGGTTCCACTCGCTGTGCGTGATGCCGGTGCCGGCGCTCATGCGCTGGACGTCGCCGGGAAGGATCACCGAGGAGGTGCCGGTGCTGTCCTTGTGCTCCAGCCCCCCTTCGAGCACGAGGGTCACGATCTCCATGTCGCGATGGGAATGGGTGGCGAACCCCTTTCCCGGCTGGACGATGTCGTCGTTGATCACGCGCAGCGCCCTGAACCCCATGTGGTCGGGGTCGCGATAGTCGCCGAAGGAAAACGTGTGGCGGCTGTCGAGCCAGTCGAACTGCGTCCTGCCGCGGTCGTTCCGGGATCTCGCCTTGATCATGAGCCGTCTCCTTTCGCAGCGCTCCGTCGCAGCGTCGCGGTAGGGCCGTCGCGGTGGCGGGGGCTTCATCATAGCGGAAAGCGGGTCGCCCGACCGCCCCCCGCGGGAACCGCCCTGCGGAGCGGGGCGTACAGTCGGCTGCGGAACCGGCCGTCCGGCTCACCGGCCATAGAGGAGGCCTGCCGATGTCCACGACGTGGCTCGAGGGAATCGCGCTCCTGCCCCTGACCTGCCTGGCGCTCGCCTGCAGCGCCCCCCGGGCCCCCTCGGTCGACATAGTGGCGCCGAGAGTGTGGAGAAGAGAGGCGTTCACGGGCGGGAACTGTCCTGGCTCAAGGGTTCACCCGCGAACGGCGCGACGGCTAGACTGAGGCACGACTCCGAATCTCGGCGTGATCTGCATTCTGGCCCGCATCTTGATATATGCCGGTCATGGACCGCGCCGTCATCGTCGAGTTGGTGCGCCCGGGATCCTTCCTCCCCGCCTTCTGCCCGTGGCCCGAGTGCGCTGAGCACCGGCGACGTACCGGGGTCTTGCGCCATCTTCCCCACGGCTCCTACCGGCGGCGATGCGACGGTCGGGTCGTGCCCCGGTTCCGCTGCCTCTGGTGCGGTCGCACCTTCTCCCAGCAGAGCTTCGCG
>DASYUH010000074.1 GCA_036001465.1 Candidatus Polarisedimenticolia bacterium | reverse complement strand
CTCTGGTACGAGGGCCTGACCGGCACCGAGGCGCACGGTCTCCCGGGGTTCCGCCGAGCCGCCGTCAGATGAACCCGTGGCGGCCACTGGACGGAGAGGAACCGAAACTTCGGTTCGGGACACGGCATCGACGCGCACGCGCAGACCTCGCAGCAATGGAACAGTCCTGAAGGTTCACGACCGCGAGCGTGAATCGCGGGGACGGAAGGGCGATGCACGCAAGGTGTAAGATACGACAAGTCAAATCGAAATGCAACAAGTTTTTCGAGAGTTTTTTCTCCATGAGAAAGCGGACCTGAGGATCCATTCTGCGACCGGGTCGAGGCGCTCTTGAGGCTCTTGCGCAGACCCGCGATTCTCAGAGAGGAAGGATAAGAGCGTCACCAAAGAGGACAAAGAGAAGATACAACAGGCACGAGACTCGAAGATCGAGTTCAAATCCGGTGGTGAAAAGAATGATGCGGCGATCAAAGTCACTGACCCAGAGACTGGGAAGAGCACAATCCAATCTGGCAAGCGCGCCGATAGAGGACCGCACAGATCCGCTGGTGCCATGTACTAGGTTTCGGTGAGGGTCGGCGTGGGGTTGTACAGCATGGTGACGGCCCGGCATCGGCGACAGTTTGCTGCAGTCCTCTGGCGATCGGAGCTACCGTTTCAGGCTGTAAAGCGGCGCACCGCCTCCTCGTAGGCGCGCAGGGTCCCGTCCGCCAGCCGATCGGGCGTGAAGCGCGCGGCCACGTCCAGGCTGCCGGCCTTTCCCATGTCGCGCGCCAGAGCCCGGTCGTCCAGGAGGGTGAGGATCGCCCCGGCAAGCCGCTCCGGCGCCCGCGGCGGCACGATGAGACCGGTCCGGCCGTCCTGAAGGATCTCGGTGGCTCCGCCGATCGAGGTCGCCACGGCGGGGACGCCGCAGGCGAGGGCCTCCTTGAGGACGGCCGATGACGCGTCGCAGTCGATCGAAGGCAGGACCGACACGCTGAGGGCGGCGGTGACCTCCGGGACGTCGTCGCGGAACCCCAGGAAATGCACCGCGCGGACGAGGTCGAGATCCGCGGCGAGGTCCTTGAGCGCGGCCTCGCTCGGACCGGTCCCCACCAGGACGAACCGCGCCGCGGGCCTCCGCCCCAGAACGATCGCCGCGGCCCGCAGGAAATCGTCCTGCCCCTTGTCCTCGACCAGGCGTCCGACGACCCCCACGAGCGGCGCGTCCGCGGCAAGGCCGAGCTCGGCCCGCACCCGGCCGCCGTCCACGCCGGGGTGGAAGCGATCGGACCGGTAGGCCGACTGCACGATCGACACCCGGTCGCGGCTCAGGGCCCCGGAGCGGAAGAAGGGCTCATAACGCTCCAGCACGCTCCCGCTCGCGACGATGAGGTGGTCCACCTGCCGGCGGTACAGCCAGTCGTTGGCAGGGTGCTCGACCACGCGCTTCGTGTTGTGCCGGGTGAAGACCAGAGGCGCGGTGCGTCCGGCGAGCCGCCGCGCCACGACGCAGGTCCACAGGTCCTGCGACCCATGGGCGTCGATCAGGTCGTAGCGTTCCGATTTCAGGTGGCGGGCCATGACGGCGATGTCGCGCAGCGCGGAGTGCAGGAGCTTCGGCTTTCTGAAGGCGGGCGCGTCGAAGACGGGCAGGCCCGCCTCCCGGGCGCGCCCGGCCAGGAGCGACCCGCGCGGCGCGGCAATGGTCACCTGGTGACCGCGCGCCGCCAACGAGCGCGACATCATCAAGATGCGGGCGGGCTGGCCGCCCCATCCGCGGTGGAAATTGGTCTGGAGGATCTTCACCGCGGATCGGCGTGGGCGCCCGACTGCAGCGCCCGGGCGGCGGTGTGCGAGGCGCCCGCCGGTGCGGCGTGGGCTGAGCCCGGAGCGGGCAGGGAACCGCCGGCGGCAGGGACCGCCCCGCCGGCGGCGAGCATCTTCTTGCGGCCCCGCCGCGCCGCGATCCAGAGATTGAGGTCGTCCAGGGTCGAATAGGCGCTCGGCACGACGAAGAGGGTCATGAAGGTCGACACGACGATCCCGCCGATGACCGCCAGGGCCATCGGGATGCGGGTCTCGGCCCCCGGTCCCAGCGCGAGCGCGGACGGGACGGCGCCCGCGATGGTCGACACCGAGGTCATCAGGATGGGCCGCAGCCGGATCGGGCAGGCCTCGAGCAGCGCCTCCTGGCGCGGCCGTCCCCGCTCGCGGAGCTGGTTCGTGAAATCGACGAGGATGATCGAGTTCTTCTTGGCGATCCCCATCAGCAGGATGATGCCGATCATCGAATAGATGTTCAGCGAGCACCCGCCGACCCACAGGGTGACGAGCGCCCCGGTGATCGAGAACGGGAGGGCGAGAAGGACCGTGAACGGGTGGATGAACGAGTTGAACTGGGACGCCAGGACCATGTACGCCACGACCAGGCCGAGGACCAGGGCGAAGATCAGGGACCGGAACGACTCCTGGAAGACCTGGGCGGAGCCCGAGAAGACCAGCTGGTACCCCTCGGGCAGGATCTCGCGGCCGATCCCGTGCAGGCGCGCCAGGACGTCGGCCTGCGAGGCCCCCTGGGCGACGTTGGCGAAGATCCCGATGGCCCGCTGCCTGTCCTGGTGCGAAATGACCTGGAGGGTCGGCTTCTCGACGATCTGTACGATGTCGCCGAGGTGCACGAGACCGCCGGCGGAGGTGCGCACCAGCAGGCGGTTGATGTCGTCGGGCCTGGATCGCTGCTCGGCCAGCAGCCGGACCCGGATGTCGTAGCGGCGCCCCTTGTCCTTGAAGCGCGCCACCCGGGCCCCGCCGATCATCGTGTTCACGGTCGACCCGATGGTGTCCATGCTGATCCCGAGGTCGGCCGCCTTCTGCCGGTCGGGGACGACGTGCACCTCCGGCATCCCGACCTGGTAGTCGGTGTCCACGTCGGTCACCAGGCCGGTCCCCCGCATCCGCTCCATGAGCGTCGCGGAGTACTCCGCCAGGCGGTCCCAGTCGGGGCCGCGCAGCGACAGCTCGACCGGGAAGCCGCGCTGCGCCGTGAACCCCTGCTGCGACGGGTCCTGCATGGTCGCCTTGAGCCCCGGAATCGCGTTCAGCTCGCGCCGCGCGATCGCCATCAGCTCCTGCGCCGACAGCCGGTGGCCGGCCTGCGGATCGACGGGGCGCTCCCGGGGCGGCTTCAGGGTCACGAAGGCGACGCCGGTGTTGACGTCGCCGCCGCCAAAGCCCCCGACTGACGCCATGTACCGATCCAGCTCGGGCCGGGACATCACGAAATCCTCCACCCGCTTGAGCATCCGGTCCGTGTAATCCACCGACGATCCGACCGGCGTCTGGATGCGCATGAAGATCCGGCTCTGGTCCTGTGAGGGCACGAACTCGCGGTTCATGAAGACGAGGATGCCGAGCGACCCCAGGAACAGCAGCGTCGCGCCCGTGATGACCAGCCCGCGGTGGCGCAGGGACGGCTCCAGCCAGCGCCGGTAGCCCCCTGACAGGCGCGTGAAGAAGCGATCGAGGGCCGCGCTGAAGCGGCCGCCGCGCGCCCCCACCTCCAGGAACTGCGAGCAGCGCATGGGAGTCAGCGTCAACGCCTCGAGAAGCGACAGCAGGACCGCCACCGAGATGGTCACGCCGAATTCGAAGAAGAACCGGCCGATGATCCCCTTCATGAAGGCGACCGGCAGGAAGATCGCCACGATGGCGGCGGTCGCCGCCACGGCGGCGAAGGTGATCTCGCGCGCCCCGAGGATGGCCGCCTGCACCCGGTCTTCGCCGTGCTCCCGGTGACGGTAGATGTTCTCCAGGACCATGATCGCGTCGTCCACGACGATGCCGACCGACAGCGACAGGCCGAGCAGGGTGAAGGTGTTGAGGGTGAAGCCGAAGAAATAGATGCAGATGAACGTGCCGACGATCGACGTCGGGATCGCCAGGAGGATGTTGACGGTGGACGACCACGACCCGAGGAACAGCCAGCAGACGATCCCGGTGAGAATCGCCGCCAGGATCAGGGCGATCTCGATCTCGTGGATGGCGTCCTCGATGAAGGTCGTGCCGTCGAAGGAGATGCCCATGGACAGCCCTTCCGGCAGGGTCGGCGTGATCTCCGCCATCTTCGCCTTGACCGCGTGCGCCACGTCCACGGCGTTCGAGCCGCGCTGCTTCTTGATGCCGAATCCGAGCGCCGGCCTCCCCATGACCCGAGCCACGCGCCGCTTGTCCTCCAGGCCGTCCTGCACCACCGCCACGTCGCTCAGGCGGATCGGCGACGCGGCGCGGGTGGCCACGACGAGGTCGGCGAACTGCCGGACGTCGATCGCCTCCCCCTCGGCCCGCACGTTCATCTCGCGGTCGGCCGTCTCGATCCGCCCGGCGGGGACCTCGACGTGCTGCCTCCGGATGGCCGTGACCAGGTCGTCCGAGGTCAGGCCGTAGGCTTCCATCTTGCGCGCGTCGGCCCAGACGCGGATGTTGCGCTCCTGGTAGCCGCCGAGCATCACCTCGCCGACGCCGGGCAGCGTCTGGAACTGGTCCTTCAGGACGTTGCGCACGTAGTCGGCGAGCGCCCTGGGGTCCTTGTTGCCGGAGAGGTTCAGCCACATGATCGGCTGGTCTTCCGGGTTCGTCTTGCTGATGGTTGGCGGGTCCACCTCGCGCGGCAGAATTCGCGCCGCCTGGGCGACGCGCGTCTGCACGTCCTGCAGCGCCAGGTCGATGTTGCGCTTCAGGTCGAACTCGACGATCACCGTGGCGCGCCCCTGCTTGCTGGTCGAGGAGATCGACTTGACCCCCTCGATCGTGGTGACGGCGTCCTCGAGCGGCTCGATGACGTCCGATTCCATCACCTCCGGTGAGGCGCCCTCCAGCGTGACCTGCACGTTGATGACGGGGAAATCGACGTCCGGGTTCTGGCTGACGCCCAGGCGCGCAAAGCCGATCCCGCCGAAGATGATCAGGGCGGCCATCAGCATCCAGGCGAAGACGTGGTTGCGGATCGAGATGTCGGAGAGGCTCACCGTTCGTTCTCCGGACTCACTGGGCGGCGCCCGCAGGGGCCGCGGAGACGACCTGGACCGTCGCGCCGTCGCGCAGGATGTCGCCGCCGTCGGTCACCACCTGCGCGCTGGGCTCCAGTCCCGAGGCGATCTCGACGCCGCCGTCCCGGGTCCTCAGGCCCAGGCTGACGCGGCGCTCGACCGCCTTGCCGTCGATCACTTCGAACACCACGAAGCCGCGATCGGTCGACAGGACGGAGCGCTCCGGGATGACCACGGCCCCCTTGTGGCTCTCGACGTCGGCCTTCACCTCGGCGAAGAACCCGGGCTTGAGCACGCCGGCCGGGTTGTCGACGCGCGCCAGGCACTCGACCATCCGGCTCGTCGGATCGGCCGTCGACGAGACGTGAAACACGCGCGCCGTGAATTCCTTCCCGGGCCGCCCCGCGGTCGTGAAGCGCACCTCGACGCCGTCGGTCAGGCGCACCGATTCCTGCTCCGAGATGCGGAAGCGGACCTCGAGGGCGCGGGTGTCGACCAGCGTCGCCAGGACCGCCTGGGCCTCGACGTGCTGCCCGGTGGCGACCGTCTTGCTGTTGATCACCCCCGGGACCAGGGGATGCACGACCGATCGCCGCCGATCCAGGTCGGCCAGCTCGAACTGCGACCGGGCCTCCGCCACCGAGGCACGCAGGCGCTCGGCCTCCTGCCGGGCGCGCTCGACCTCCTCCTCGGACACCAGCGGCGGGACCTGCTTCAGGAGCTCCTCGCGTCGCTTCAGGTCGGCGATCGCCTGCCGGGACTGGGCGTCGATCTTGTCCAGGTTGGCCTTCGCCCGTTCCGCCAGCATGCGGAAGCGCTCCGGATCGATGGTCGCGAGAACGGTGGACGGCGTGACGGCGTCCCCCTCGCGGAACCGGACGCTGGCCACGACCCCCTCGACTCCCGCCACGACCTGGACCTGCTCCCGGGCCTCGATCGATCCGACCGCCTCGATGGTGTAGGTCACGTCCTTGATCGCCGCGGGCGTCGTGGCGACGCGCAGCACGCGCGACGGCGACGGGGCGGCCGCCGCCGCGGCCGGGCTGTTCTTGGGCGCCCCGTCGGCGCCGCCGGAGCAGCCCGCCGCAGCGCCCGCCAGGAGGAGGATGACGGCGATCCAGGGTGCGCGCTTCATGCGCTCGCCTTTCCGAAGCGGGCGGCCGGTCTTCCGATGGCCCCGGCCACGCGGGCCGTCTGGTGCTCCCTGTCCCGGAGCCCGCCGAGGAACAGCGACGCGACCAGCCGGGCCGCGCTCGAGCGCGGCATGCGGCCGGGCATCGTCCCCGTGTAGAGGTTGTTCATCAGGGCGTAGTGGCAGGCCATGCCGAAGAAGGCCCGGGCGGCCGGCAGGGAAGGGACCGGGCGCAGGGCCCCTTCCTCCATGCGACGCGCCAGGTAGCGGGCCAGCGTCCGGGTGACCTTCAGGATACGCGCCTCGAAAAACAGGCGGCTCAGCTCGTGCCGCTCCAGGGCGCTGTACAGCAGGAGGCGCACGAACTGCGGCTCCTGCTCCATGTCCCGGATCAGGTTCTCGGCCAGGGCCGCGAGCACCGACTCGTCGTCACGCTTCGCCGCGGCGGCGCGCGGGAAGGGATCGCCGGAGGCGGCGATGAACCGATCGATGATGGCCCGGTACAGGGCCGCCTTGTCCGGGAAGAAGCGGAAGATCATCGCCTCGCTCACCCCGGCCTCGCGCGCCAGCGCGCGCGTGGTGGATCCTTCGAATCCCCGGCGGCCGAAGACCGAAACGGCCGACTCGAGGATCTGCTCGCGACGCTTTTCGCCCGTCAGTCGCGCGCGCGACATGCCGGAGGCCCTCCGCGTTCTGGTAAGTAAACACTTACAGTCTAGAAGACCCCCGCCCCCTCTGCAAGTGGGAACACGAACCTTTTTACACGAATTGACAATCGGCCGCATCGGGACGGCGGGGCAGTGGTCCGGACCCGGCAGGCTGGCGGGCCGCACGCGGGCCGACGGGTTTCCGGAAACGGGGTTCAGTGCGTCGGCGTCCCGACGCGCCCGAGGACGACCGTGACGTTGTCGTCCCCGCCGCGATCGTTGGCCAGGTCGATGAGGGCGCGCGAGGCCGCCTCGGGATCGTCGGGATGGGCCAGAAGGGTCTTGAGGATGTCGGCGTCCTCCGCCATGGTGGTCAAACCGTCCGAGCACAGGAGGAGGATGTCCCCGGGCTTCAGGTCGAGCTCCACGAGGTCGGCCTCGACGTCCTCCTGGCTGCCGACCGCCCGGGTCAGGATGTTGCGCGCCGGGTGGTGGCGCGCTTCCTGGCTGCTCAGGGCGCCGGCTCTCACCTGCTCGTTGACCAGGGTGTGGTCGGACGTGAGCTGGCGCAGCGCCCGATCGCGCACGACATAGGCGCGGCTGTCGCCGACCGAGCCGATGTAGGCGCGCGTCCCGTGGACGTAGGCGATGACGACCGTGGTCCCCATGCCGCGCATGCTGCTGTCCTTGCGGACCGAGCGCACGATCTCCTGGTTGGCGAGCCGGATGGCGTTCAGCACCCGGCGCGCCGGAACCGGCAGGCTGGCCTCGTCGATCCCGGGGGAGCGGAAGGAGGCGGGAATGGTCGGCTCCTTGCGCGGATCGGTGCCCGAGATGTGCCGCTCGATCGATTCGACCGCCAGGCGCGACGCCACTTCGCCCGCGGCGTGCCCCCCCATGCCGTCCGCCACGATGAACAGGGTGCCGTCCTCGGAGATCGCGAAGGAGTCCTCGTTCGACTTCCGGCGCTTGCCGACGTCGGACAGCCCGGCGCTCCGGATGACTGGGCGCGGCGCGCCGTCTTCCGTGGAGGCCTTAGCCCTGGACACGCGTCCGCTCCTTCCTCGGTGACACGAGCTCATCCAGCTTGGCGAGGGCCGGCTCGTTGTTCGGCTCGCGCGCCAGGATGGCTCTCATTTCTTCGATCGCCTCACGCTCGTGCCCGGCGTCGGCCAGGGCGAAGGCCAGGTTGAGGCGCGCAAAAGGATACTCCGGATTCGCCTCCAGAGCCTTGCGAAATGCGGCGATCGATTCCTCCCAGCGCTCCAGCTCCCCCAGAGCGACGCCGATGAGATTGTGGACGTCGGCGAAGTTGGGGCTGAACAGGCTGGCCTGGCGGAAATCCTCCACCGCCCGCTCGAGGTGTCCCTCGATCAGAGCGCGCATGGCCCGGCGGTAGTGAAACGCGAAGCTTTCGGGCCGCCTGAGGAAGGTCTCGCGCATCCACTCTTCCGCCTCGCGCGTCGCCCCTTGCGCCAGGGCCGCCGCCGCCTTCCCGAACGGCTCCTCGATGGCGCGCCGGGCGAGGTCGCGCGCCGCTTCGAACTCGCTCAGCGCCTCCTCCTTCTGTCCGGACGACAGAAGGAGGAAGGCCATCTGCACGCGGGCCTCGAGGTATCCCGGGTGGAGCTGGACGGCCCGGCGGTAGCACTCGATCGCCTCCAGGCTGAGGTCGAAGCGCGCGTACAGCGCCCCCATGCGGAAGTGCAGGTCGGGGTAGTCGGGAGTCAACGCCAGGGCTTCCCGATAGCCCTGGACCGCCGCCTCCACATTGCTCTGCTCCTCGGAACGCTCGGCCGCCGCGATGTGCGTCTGGGCCAGGTAGTAGATCGCCATGCGGCGATCGGCCTCGGGCGTCTCGGGTGCCTGCAGGACGCGGGTCAGGAACTCGATCGCCTGCTTCGCCTCCCCCCGGTAGTAATGGTAGAGACCCGACTTCAGCTGGTAGTTGCCGAGCTGGTTGCGGACCGACTTGAGCAGCCGCATCAGTGCGCCTTCTTCCCCATCTTCTTCGGCGGCTGGGTGCGGATGAGAAACAGGTTGCGCGCCTGGCGTCGCACCAGCTCCGGGATGTTCTTGTCGCCGCAGACGATCTTCAGATCCCGGTTGCCGAGCCGCGGCAGGAACTGGATCGTCAGCCCCGCGGGCGTCTTGGGATTGCGCACCAGGGCGTGCACCGTGGCATAGGTCTTCGTCCAGTCCTTGCGCGAGGCGATCACCCGCAACATGTCCTCATGGATGTTGCGCATCTTGGCGAAACTGGCGACCTCGCTGTCGGACAGCTTCGGGCTCTTCAGGACCTGGTGGGCCACCATCTTGGCCGTATCCCGGATCAGGATGGCGCGCTCTTCCGCGTTCCCCTTCATCGCGAGCTGCACGCGCTCGGCGACGTTCATCTTCATGATCTTCTGGAAAACGGGGGTCTTCTTCAGCTCCTCTTCGAACCGTGCCTCCTCCTCCTCCGTCATCACCGGCGCGGCCGCGTCGTCGGCGGGGGGCTCCTCTCCGGCCGCCGGCGCCTCCCCGGCCGCGGCCCCCTCCGGCAGGGCCTCAGCAAGCGGCCCGGCCGCCGGGACGGGCGAGGGACGCACGCGCAGCTGCTCCTTGCCGATGAAGTCGCGCTCGAGCTCCTGCAGGCGGCGGCGGTTGTCGGAGGACAGGTTCGGGTTGGCGCGCAGGATCTCGAGGAGGTGCGGGGTCTTGATGATCCGCACCTCGTTCGTGACGATCAGGTTCAGCGTCTCGGCCGTGCCGGTCGTGGCCGCCGACTCGAGCGTCGCGTCCATGATTGCCGGGTGCGCGATCGCCGCCTCGAGGGCGTCTCCCGAGAGCCGCCCGGAGCGGACGAAATGATCGACCAGCACCGCCTCGCAGCCGGGATCGCGCAGGATCGGGAGGAGCGCTTCGCCGGCGAGCTTCGCGAGACTCTCGGTCGCCGCCTGGACGACCTGGGGCAGTTCGTCGTGCAGCAGGCAGATCTGCGCGTACACCAGGTCCTGGAGCGGCAGCGGCAGGGCCCCGCGCGCGGCGATCATGCGGATCGCTTCGGGGGCGGTGCCGGAGAGAATCTTTTCGACCAGGGGATGGCGTGCCCGGACAGCGTCCCCCTGGGGCTCAGCGGCGGCCACGGGATCCTCGCTCCCCCCGGGGACAGATGCGCGCGAAATCGTCGACACGGATCGTGTAGCCGTAAACCTTCGAGCCGGGATCGCCGAGGGGCAGGCAGGAAGAGCCGTTGACGATGACGCGCACGGCCCCCGCGTCTGTGGCGCTGACCCGGACGACGGCGTCGCAGCGAGCGTCCTCCGTCTCGCCCGCCTCCATGACCCGGTTGAGCACCTCGCGCCCGTCGCACACGAGCTGGACGAAGGCCCGGTCGCTCGCCTGGATCTCCACCCGCATCGGTCCGGCGTCCGAAGGCCCGCTTTCCGGGCCCACGGCAGCGCCGCGCTCCCCGGGGCCGGAAGGCGCGAAGGTCGGGGGCGGGGAGAGGGTGGCGCGCTCGGAGCGCGGCGTCGGCTCCGGACGCGCCCCGGGCGAAAGGGGCGCCGCCGTCGATGATTTGCCCGGCGGCGGTGTGACGGCCGGGGGAACCGTGGTCAGCGCACCGAGCGTGATGTGCGACGGCTGGGACATCTCGGGCAGAAGGGCGGACGATCCATCGGGCCGCGCCTCCGCCCCTTCCTGGGGCGCGGGCTCGGGCCCCTGGGAGGGGTCGACCGGGCCGCCGCTTTCCGTCGCGGGGCTCTCGGCCGGCCGGGAGGCCGCGGGGGGCGCCGGCCTGAGGACGCTCATGAGCAGGAACAGGACGCCGGCCGCCGCGACCAGCGACAGAATCCAGAACAAGGCGCGCGACGATCGCTGCCCGGTGCGCTCCGCCCGCTTCTCGGTCCGATCGGCCGCGATCGCCTGCAAGGCCGCGCGCACCGGGTCGGCGGGCGTCGAGTGGGGCGCCGCCGCCGGGGCACGGTCGGCCCTGACCTCGCCGGCCGGAGCCGCCGCGGATGGAGGGGCCGTGGCGGCAGGGGCGACGGCCGGAGCGGGACTCGTCGGAGCGAACCTGATGGCCGGCAGCGCGAGGCGCTGCGACGAGGACGAGTCCGCAGGCCTGGCCCCGGCCCGCTTCTGCGGCACCCCGGCCGGCCGGTGCATCGGCCCCTGACTGTCATCGGGACGCGACCCGGCGGGCCCCGCGGTCCGCGGGCCGACCTCCTGCAGGTAGGAGTTCACCATCGCCTCGCCGTCGATGCCGATGAATCTGGAGTACGCCCTGATAAACCCCTTGTTGAACAGGCCTCCGGGAAGCACGTCGAACCGGTTCTCTTCCAGGGCCTCGAGGTAACGGATGCTGATCTTGGTGGCTTCCGCGATCTGGCGCAGGGAGATCTCGCGCAGCTCGCGCTCACGCTTCAGGGTCTCGCCGAAACTCGCCATCGACACCGCGCCCGCCGCGTTCCAAGTGCTTGGGCCGTCATGACTTCGACCGAAGGCTAATAATAAGGACGGGTTACCGGTTTGTCAAACGACCCCAAGTGATGCGATATCAGTTACTTAACTGGAATCGGACGACCGATCGCCGGCTCGATCCGGGTGGGTCCGTGCTTCGAGGGTCCGCAGGGCCGCCACTTTGACCAGCGTCGGGAGGTGCGGCGCGTGCGCCAGCTCGCGGAGCGACTGAGTGGACAGTCGCTGGAGGAGGTGCAGCGCGGCGGCGGGAGGAGTCGCGGGATTCTGGACGAGAGCCTTCTGCAGGGCCGGGCGCACGGACAGCCGGGGATCCTCCGCCAGCGCCTGCAGGACACCGGGGGCCGTCGTCTTGCCGGAGGCGATCGCCAGCGCGTCCTCTTCCAGGAGACGCGGGTTCTGCAGCAGGGCGCGCATGACCATCGGGTCGCTGGTCCGCCGCAGGGCGCCGATAACGCCGCGCGTGGCGATGCGCGCCAGCGCCACCTTCTCCCCCAGGGCCAGCTCCTGCATCCGGATCTCCAGCAGACGCTCGGCCGCCCGGCGCAAAGGTGCCGCGAGCGTCGCCTGGTCCGCGACGCGCGCCAGGTCGCGCCACCAGAGGAACTGGATCAGCCCCATCGCCAGCGGGCGCGGTGTTTTCGGATGCAGCACGATGGCGGCCTTGACCTCGTAAGGCTTGAGCCAGACGCGGTTGCGCCCGATGCGGGAGATCAAGGGGCCCGTGATGCCGCGGTTCTTCTGGAGAATCAGCAGGACCAGGCCAGGGTCGAGAAGGGGGTTGACCAGGGCCCCTTCCAGATACGAAATCGGGGCCCGGTCCAGCTCCACGGCCAGGATCTGGGCGGATGCCGTCCGCCCGGCGTCGAAGAGGGCGTCCATAGGAGGAAATGTACCGCGTGGCACGGCGCGCCGCCAGACTGGCCCCGAAGTGTAGACAGACGTGGGCCAACGGCGGTATTCTCAAACGGTTGAAGGCTCAGCGTTTCACGCTTCACCAGCAGGAGCCGCGATGAAGGGTGGTTACGTCCGGCTGACCGAGCCGATGGTGCGCGACCACGGCGTGCTGCGCAAGGCGACCTGGGACGAGGCGCTCGATCGCGCCGCCTCCGGTTTCCGCGCCGCGGTCGACGCGCACGGGCCCCGCTCCTTCGGGCTGTTCTCCTGCTCGAAGGCGACCAACGAGGTCAACTACCTGGCGCAGAAGTTCGCCCGCTCGGTCCTCGGCAGCAACAACGTCGACAGCTGCAACCGCACCTGACACGCGCCATCCGTCGTCGGTCTGACGACGGTCTTCGGCGCCGGGGGCGGGACGTCGTCCTACAGGGAGATCGAGGAGACCGACCTCATCGTCCTGTGGGGATCGAACGCCCGCGAGACGCACCCGATCTTCTTCCACCACGTCCTGAAAGGGGTGCGCAACGGCGCCCGCCTGTACACCATCGATCCGCGCCGCACCGGGTCGGCGGAGTGGTCCGACGTCTGGCTCGGCATCGACGTCGGCTCGGACATCGCCCTGGCCAACGCCATGGGGCGCGAGATTCTCGCGGAAGGGCTCGAGAACCGCGCCTTCATCGCCCGGGCGACGACCGGCTTCGAGGCGTACCGGAAATCGGTCGAGACGTACACGCTCGAGCGCGCCGCGAAGATCACCGGCGTCCCGGCCGAGGCGATCCGCGAGCTGGCGCACGCCTACGCCCGCGCCGACCGCGCCGAGATCTGCTGGACGCTCGGGATCACCGAGCACCACAACGCGGTCGACAACGTCCTGGCGATCATCAACCTGGCCCTTTTGACCGGCCACGTCGGGCGCTACGGCTCGGGGCTGAACCCGCTGCGCGGCCAGAACAACGTGCAGGGGGGCGGCGACATGGGGGCGATCCCGAACAAGCTCCCGGGCGGCCAGGACGTCGAGGACGCCGCGTCGCGCGCCAAGTTCGAGCGCGCCTGGGGCGGCGCCGCCATCCCGCCGAAACGCGGCTGGCACCTGAGCCAGATGTTCGAGGCGATGGAGCACGGCGATCTCAGGGCGCTGTACGTCATCGGCGAGAACCCGGCCCAGTCCGAGGCCGACTGCGCCCGCGCCATGCACCTGCTCGGCAAGCTCGACCACGTCGTGATGCAGGACCTCTTCCTGACGAAGACGTCCGAATTCGCCCACGTCGTCCTGCCGGCCGCGGCGTCGTGGTGCGAGTCGGAAGGGACCGTGACGAGCAGCGAGCGCCGCGTGCAGCGCGTGCGCAAGGCGCTCGACCCGCCCCAGGGGGCGCGCGACGACATCGAGATTCTGTGCGAGCTGGCGCGCCGCCTCGGCCGCGACTGGGGCCGCCCCACCGCCAGGCAGGTCTGGGACGAGCTGCGGAGCCTGTCGTCCTGGCACAAGGGGATGACCTACCGCCGCCTCGAGGAGCTGGGCGGCATCCCCTGGCCCTGCCCGGACGAGAGTCACCCCGGCAGCCCGTTCCTGCACGCCCGCCTGTGGAACGAACCGATCGAGGGGCCGCCGGCCCCCTTCAGCCCGGTCGAGTTCGAGCCGCCGGTGGACGAGCTGACGAAGGACTTCCCGATCCGCCTGACCACCGGACGGCGTCTCGACTCGTTCAACACCGGCGTCCAGACCGCCGGCTACGCCTCGCCCCTGCGCCGCGGCGAGTCGCTCGACCTGGCCCCCGAGGATCTCGAGCGCCTCCGCCTGACGGAGGGGGAGCGCGTGCGCGTCGTGTCGCGCCGCGGCGCCGTCGAGGCGCCGGTGCGCCTGGACCAAGGCCTCCGCCCCGGCCTCGCCTTCATGACGCTGCACTTCCAGGACGACGTCGCGACGAACCTCCTGACCATCGACGCCACCGACCCCAAGTCCGGCACCGCCGAGTTCAAGGCCACGGCGATCCGGATCGAGCGGCTGAACGGCGGCCGGGCGGGCGCCCGGAAGAGATCGGCCGCGGCCGCGGCGCGCTGACTCCCGTGACAAAAGGGCCAGGCCGTCGTCCGCCTCGCTCTCGCACGGGACCGGTGACGACGTGGATCGCGCTGTTCCGGGGCATCAACGTCCTGGGGAACAATCCGCTGCCCATGAAATCGCTGAAGACGCTGCTGGAGAAGAGCGGCTGCCGGGAGGTCCGGACCTACATCCAGAGCGGTAACGTCGTCTTCCAGAGCCCGCCATCCGATCCACGAAGCGTGGAGCGTCGCCTGTCGAAAGCCGTGGAACGGAGTCACGGCTTCGCGCCGCACGTCCTGGCGCTCACGCGTGACGACCTCGAGAAGGCGGCGGCCGGCAACCCCTTCCCGGAAGCGGCCGCGAATCATAGGAGCGTCCACGTCTTCTTCCTCGCGGCGCCGCCTGACAAGCCGGATACGGCCGGGCTCGACCGCCTGCGGACGACGGAGCGGTTCGCCCTGAAGGGGAGGTACTTCTACCTTCACACGCCCGACGGGTTCGGAAAGTCGAAGCTGGCGGCGCGTGCCGAGCGGCTGCTCGGCGTCCCCGCGACCGCCCGCAACTGGCGCACCGTCGCGACGCTCATCGAGATGACCAGGTCGGAGAGCTGACTCGGCCGCCGATCGGCTGCCGGTGAACGGGCCCGACGGGAACCCGGGCTGGACACGGGCCGCGGTCCGGCGATAATCTGCGCCGATGGACCTCCACCTCATCCCCGGCGCCGTCCCGACGCCCGAGGAGCGCCTGGCCGTCGACGCCGTCCTGGGCCCGCCCCGGTCCGGCTGGGACGGTGGGCCGCGCCGCGCGGGCGCCGACGGACAGGTGGCGCACGGCGGCCTCGAGGCCGCGCGCCGTCGCGACCTCCTGCTGCCGGCGCTGCACGGCGTGCAGGGGCGCATCGGCTTCATCACCGAGGGCTCCCTCAACTACATCTGCCGTCGCCTGACCGTCCCCCCTGCCGAGGCGTACGGCGTCGCCACGTTCTACGCCATGCTGGCGCTCGAGCCCCGCCCGAAGACGGTCGTGCACGTCTGCGACGACATCGCCTGCCGCATCAGCGGTGCGCTGGACCTCTGCCGCGACCTCGAGAAGAAACTCGGGCCGGCCGGCGAGGCGAAGAAGGGGGCCCCCGCGATGTGGCTGAAGAGCCCCTGCCTCGGCCAGTGCGAGCGCGCCCCCGCGGTGATGTTCCAGGCGGCGGGGGAGGGGCGCGGCGACTGGTCGCTGGCCCCGGCGGCGCTCGCGACCGTGATGACCGGCATCGAGGCCGGCCCGCTGAAGAGGAAAACGTCCGGGCGCGCGAGCGGCGCCGCCGCCCGCGCCAGCGTCGTCCCGGCGCCCCAGACGCTGGCCCCGCGCGCCACGGGCCTGCGCCTGCTGCGACGCGTCGGCGTGGCCGACCCGGAAAGCCTCGACGATTATCGCGCCCACGGCGGCTACGCCGCGCTGCGCCGGGCCGTCGCCCTGGGCCCCGAGGGGATCATCCGCGAAGTCCTCGACTCGAAGCTGGTCGGCCGCGGCGGCGCCGCCTTCCCGACCGGGCGCAAGTGGGAGGCGGTGGCCCGCCAGCCGGTGCGCCCGCACTACCTGGTCTGCAACGCCGACGAGTCGGAGCCCGGCACCTTCAAGGATCGCCTCCTGATGGAGGAGGACCCGTTCGCGCTCGTCGAGGCGATGACCATCGCGGCGCACGCCACAGCCTGCGAGCGCGGCTACATCTACATACGCGGCGAGTACCCGCTGGCGATCGAGCGCCTGCAGAGCGCCGTCGAGAAGGCCCGCAACCGCGGCTTCCTCGGGGACGACATCCTCGGTGAGGGGCTGCGCTTCGACATCGAGATCCGCCGCGGCGCCGGCGCCTACATCTGCGGCGAGGAGACGGCGCTGTTCAACTCGATCGAGGGGCACCGCGGCGAGCCGCGCAACAAGCCGCCGTTCCCGGTCCAGGTCGGCCTGTTCGGCAAGCCGACCGCCATCAACAACGTCGAGACCCTGGTCAACGTCCTCGACATCGTCCTCGACGGGGGCCCGGCGTTCGCAGCCATCGGCTCCGGCCAGTCCACCGGCCCGAAGCTGTTCTGCGTCTCAGGCCACGCCGCGCGCCCCGGTCTCTACGAGGTCCCGTTCGGGACGACGCTGAAGGAGCTCATCGACCTGGCGGGAGGCGTGCGCGGCGGCAGCCGGCTCCAGGCCGTGCTGCTCGGCGGCGCCGCCGGCGTCTTCGTCACCCCCGCCGAGATCGAGGTCCCGCTCACCTTCGAGGGGACGCGCGCCATCGGCGCCACCCTCGGCTCGGGCGTCGTGATGCTGTTCGACGACACCGTCGGGCTTCAGGATATCGTCCTGCGCATCGCCGCCTTCTTCCGTGACGAGTCGTGCGGCCAGTGCGTCCCGTGCCGCGTCGGCACCGTGCGCCAGGAGGAGGCCCTGCACCGCCTGGCCAGCGGCCACCCGCTCGGCGGCTCGGCCGCCGCCGAGTCCGCCCTCATCGACGAGGTCGCCCAGGCGATGCGCGACGCCTCCATCTGTGGATTGGGCCAGACCGCCGCGAGCGTCGTCCAATCGGCCATCAAGAAGCTCGGCGTGTTCGGCGGCAACGGGAAGGGGAGAGCGTGAGCGATCGCCCGCGCGCTGGCGCGCCGCGCCGGGAGGTCGACCTGACCATCGACGGCACGCCCGTGCGCGTCCCCGAAGGGACGACGATCCTCCAGGCCTGCCGCGCGCAGAAGATCGACACGCCGACGCTGTGCTACCTCGAGAACCTGACGCCCGTCAACGTCTGCCGCATCTGCGTCGTCGAGGTGGAGGGGTCGCGCGTCCTCGTCCCCGCCTGCTCGCGCCCCGTCGAGCCGAAGATGGTCGTGAAGACCGACTCCGAGCGCGTGCGCCTCAGCCGCAAACTCGTTCTAGAGCTCCTGGCGTCGTCCGTCGACATGTCGCTCGTCTCGAACGAGATCAAGGGCCACATGAAGCGCTACGAGGCGCGCCCCGAGCGCTTCGGCCCCAGGGCCGGCCCGGCGCCCGAGGGGGCGCGCGATCACGCCCACCCCGGCCACCACGCCGCTCCCGGCAACGGTTCCGCCGCCACCGTCGCCCAGTCGGTCAAGGTCGACAACGATCTGTACGTCCGCGACTACTCGAAGTGCATCCTCTGCTACAAGTGCGTCGAGGCCTGCGGCAAGGACGCCCAGAACACCTTCGCCATCGCCGTCGCCGGCCGCGGCTTCGACGCCCGCATCTCGACCGAGTCCGCCCGTCCTCTCACCGACTCCGCCTGCGTCTACTGCGGCAACTGCATCGGCGTCTGCCCGACCGGCGCGCTGATGTTCAAGTCCGAACACGACATGCGCCGCGCCGGCACCTGGGACGAGTCCAGGCAGACCCAGACCGACACCATCTGCCCCTATTGCGGCGTCGGTTGCACGCTCCAGCTGCGCGTCCAGGACAACTCGATCGTGAAAGTGACGTCCCCGCTCGACCACGAGGTCACGAGCGGTCATCTGTGCATCAAGGGGCGTTTCGGGTGGCGGTTTGTGCAAAGTCGCGACCTGGGGCGCGAGAAGTAGGTCTCGACTCCACCCCCGGTGTCGAATAGGCGTCCAGCGTCGAGCTTCTTAACTCACACAGCGCCCATCAGGAGCATGACCAGGATCGAAGCGAGGATCGAGATGTATAGTGACGCGTGCGCCTCGTTCTGCTCAGCAACTCGATCAACTTCGGCTGCGGGTATCTCGACCACGCCGCCCGGGCGATTACCGAGCTGTTCCAGGGCGCGCGACGCATTGCCTTCGTCCCCTTCGCCCTCGCCGACCAGGAGGGTTACCACGAACGCGTGCGGCTGCGCTTCGGGGCGCTGGGTCTCGACGTCCACCGGGTGATGGAGGGGGGGCACGGGCGCGACGTTCTGGAGAAGTCGGAGGGGATCTTCGTGGGGGGCGGGAACACCTTCAGGCTCCTGGACCGCCTGCAGCGATCGGATTTCATCGCGCTCATTCGTTCGCGGGTGCTCGCCGGCGCCCCGTACCTGGGGTCGAGCGCCGGGACGGTCGTCGCCGGCCCCACCATCCGCACGACCAACGACATGCCGATCGTCCAGCCCGCGTCGTTCGAGGCGCTCGGCCTGGTGCCGTTCCAGGTGAACTGCCACTACCTCGACCCCGACCCGGCCTCGCGGCACATGGGGGAGACGCGCGAGGCCCGCCTCCGCGAGTTCCTGGAGGAGAACCGCAGACCGGTGGTCGCGCTGCGGGAGGGCTCCTGGCTGGAGGTGGCGGCGGACGCCGCCGACGCTCCCCGCCGCGTTCGCTTGTGCGGGCCGCTCATGGCGCGCCTGTACCGCCGCGATCATGAGCCCCTCGAATGCCCGCCCGGCGACCTTCCGGCGTTCGGCTGACCACCTGAAGCCTTGTGGCGGGCCCCCAGAGCTTACTCCCGCGTGGCGGGGCCCAGCGTGACGATCGGCGCGTCGCGGAAGACCGCCTCCAGGAAGATGTTCCGGCCGCCTTTGAGCTTCGGGATCAAGAACGTGTAGGACGTCCCGAGCTCCGTGGCGCACTCTTCGCAAGGTATCAGCACGAGGTTCATCTGGGTGCGCTGTCCATGCTGGTCGTAGACGACGGCGTTGAAGCCGAGGAGGTTGACCTCCCAGTTCGTGCTCCATCGGAGGGTCCCGGATCCCTTGCCGAACGGAGTGTTGGAAGAGACCGTCAGTCCGGTGACGAAGGGAAGCTCCGGATCGCACACGTCGCCGGTGCCGTTGTTGTCCCGATCGATCTGCGCCGGGTTGTAGCCCGCCGGACAGTTGTCGCAGAGATCGCCGATGGCGTCGAGGTCGCCGTCCGCCTGGTCCGGGTTGTAGAGGGACGGACAGTTGTCGATCGCATCGAGGATGCCGTCGTCGTCCTTGTCCGCCTCCTGCATCTGGTTCGGCAGGACCACGAGGCCGGGGGACGCGAGGCTGAGGAGATCGAGGCCCGACGCGCCGTCGAACTGCCCGACCACGAGCCCGCCAAAGAGGTAG
This sequence comes from Candidatus Polarisedimenticolia bacterium, assembly GCA_036001465.1. Lineage (NCBI taxonomy): Bacteria > Pseudomonadati > Acidobacteriota > Candidatus Polarisedimenticolia > Candidatus Polarisedimenticolia bacterium. The sequence continues at coordinate 8,724 of DASYUH010000074.1, read as the reverse complement.
TAATCGACCGGCGGACGGAACCCGCCCCGGGCGTCTCCCGGCAGGACCCAGCCGTCGGCGATGACGTCCGGCGCTCCGTCGGCCTCGACATCCGCGATCGCCACGGAGAAATGCTCTGTCAGGGTCCGGGGCCGGAAGACGATATCGCCGTCGGACAGGAAGATCCTCAGCTCGTCGATGCCCCCGTTGACGACCGCAATGTCGTCACGCCCGTCGCGATCCAGATCGCCGGCCGCGATGGCCCGGGGGATCCCCGGGGCCGGCCGGGAGACCGCCGCCACGAAGGCCCCATCTCCCCGTCCTGCCAGGACCGAAACCGTGTCGGACCCGGGGTCCGCGGTGGCCAGGTCGGCATGACCGTCTCCATCGAAGTCGCCGATCGCGAGGGCGCTCGGACCTTCACCGACCGGATAATCGACCGCCGCGGCCAATGCGCCGCCCAGGCTCAGCAGGACCGAGACCGTCGATCCGGTCGCGTCCGCCACCGCCAGATCATCGAGCCCGTCCCGGTTGAGATCTCCGGCCACGACCGCGCGCGGCCCCGCGCCGGTCGTGTAGGTCACCGGGCTCCCGAACGATGCGAGCCCCGTGTTCAGCGCGACGGTAAGGTTGTTCTTCAGGAAATTCACGACCGCCAGGTCGGGCCGCCCGTCTCCGTCGAAATCGCCGGTCGCAAGGGCGTTCGCGTCCCCATCCCCCAGAGAAACGGCCGGGCGGGGAGAGTCGAACGATCCGTCTCCTCTCCCGATGTGGATCTGCACTCCACCGGTCCGGAAAGAAGCCGGAGGCTCGGAGACGCACGACCAGGACGACGCCGCGTCGAGCCGGCCGTCGCCATCGAAGTCGGCCGCCGCGAGGGCGTTGACGCAATTCTCGGCCGGCGAGACGATCCACTGCGCGAACGTCCCGTCGCCGTTGCCCAGGAACAGGATCGCTCCCATGATCATGTCGGTCCGTCCGTCGCCATCGAGGTCCGCGAACGTCTTCTTCCCGTAAAGTCCCAGCCTCCTTCTCACCGGGCGAAACGTCCCGTCGCCGTTGTTGAGGAGCGTCACGAGGTCGAAACCGTCGTGCAGCACGACGTCGTCGCCGCCAGCGCCCCCAAGAGTTGCGACGGCGGGAAGGATGGGGCTGACGAGGCCCGCCTCCGGACCGGCTCCGCCGCCGGGCGCGAAAGAGCCGTCGGGCTGTCCGAGATAGACGAGGAGACGCGCCGGGTTGGAGATGGTCGCCGCCAGGTCCGAGCGGCCATCGCCGTTGAGATCCCCCACCGCCACGTCGACATTCTGCCCCGGAACGGCGACATGCTCCTGGACGAAGGTTGCTCCGTCCCCGGAGTTCAGGAGAACGACCACGGGCGTCGTGCTGCCGATGTTGCTGAGACGCGCCGAAAGGTCGAGCGTGCCGTCGCCGTTGAAGTCACCGACTGCGAGGTCGCTGGGAAAGCCACCGATGGAGATCGCCGCGATCGAGAAATTGCCGTCGCCGCGGCTCAGAAAAATGATGATTCCGTCGAAAGTCGCCCGGTTGACCGAAACGAGGTCGTCCTTTGCGTCGGCGTTCAGATCGCCGACCACGAAGTCGGCGTAGCCGGTGTAGGGCGTCGCGCCGATGGCCGCGCCAAGCGTCCCGTCGCCATGCCCCGGGAGGACGGCGAGGCTCCCCGGGAGGCCGACGTCGCTGTCCGCGACGAGCACATCATGAAGCCCGTCACCGGTGAAATCGCCGACCGCGGCGGCGTAGACCTCCGGCCCGACGTTCGCCCCGAAAAGCAGGCGCGAGAACCGGGCGCGCCCATCGTTCCGCCGGACCAGGATGGCGCCGCTGGCACTCGTCACCAGGTCGAGGGCGGCGTCGGCGTCGAACCGCCCCATGAACACGCGGGCATCGGAGTCGGTCGGGAACCAGGTCTGGGGGTAGAGCGGACCAGTTGCAATCAGCCCGGCCGAGGGCAGGCTCATCCCCAGGCAGGCCAGAAGAACGAAAAGTTCTGCGGCGCGCCGGCGGCCTCCCAGGCCAGGCGGCAAGGGATTTTTCACCATGGTAGGTTCCTCCGGGATCGTCTTCTTGTATGCGACTATATACGGCGGTGGGCAGCCGGCGGGTACAAGTTTCTGCCGGAACTCCGCTGCGTGCGGGCCGCCTGTTCCGGGCCCAGCGGGGGAAGGGAATCACGGTGCGCGGCGCCGCAAGGCTGAAGGACGGCGCCGCAGTCTATCCGATCGGATAGCGCGACCACAGGATCGGATAGTTCTCATGGACCGCGCCACCCCAGTCCGGCGCGCGTTTTGGCCGAATTCCTCCGAAAACAGGCGACGGCACGACGCTTGCAGCGCAGGGTCGGCGCTGCTCGGATCCAAGCCGCGCCTCACGGTGCACACACAAAGGGGGGGACATTCATGTCTGGACGTGGACCGTTCCGAAGTTTCGTCCTGGCCGCCCTGGCGGCGACGACGCTGGTCGCCCAGCGCGCGTCGGCCACGCCGACCGGCATCAGCTTCAATTCCATCACGCCGTCCAACGGGAACACGTTGTACGTGGCCCGGACGGCCGCCAACAATCCGCTCGACCCGCCGACATTCCAGCTGAAGGCGGACGTCTTCTTCGACAACTTTTCCGGGGGGAACGCCGAGGTGACGGACGTGACGTTCCGCTATCCGGGCTCGGGCATTCCCGAGATGTCGAACACGCCCAAGCAGTTCATCGATACCGATGTCGACGAGGACGACGACCCGGACACGACGGTCAACTGGATTCTGATGCCGGGCGCGAAGCAGCGCGTGGCCATCCACCATGGACTCGACGTGGACCTCCCGACGCCCCTGCCGGCCACGGTCGAGATCGACTTCGAGTTCAACAACGACGGGGATCCGCTGACGCTCACGTTCAACCTGGCGTTCTACGAGAACGCCGTGCCGCTGAAGGCCCACTTCTTCCCGGCCAAGGCGGAGGACCTGGATTCCGGCGAGCTGTGGTACTGGGGGACGCGTCATTCGGTCGATTCCGGCGGCGGGCTGGGCGGCTTGATCAATCCGTCCACGGGCTCGCAGCGCTACGCCCTCGACATGGGGGTCGTCGCCTGGGACGGCTCCGCCTGGAGCGAGTCGTTCGACGGCACCTATGACGAGAACACCGACTTTCGCGTCTGGGACAAGCCGCTGTACGCGATGGGGGACGGTGTCGTGGTGGCCTGTTACCGGGGCGAGCCGGACGAGTCGCCCAAGGGGTTCGACGAGGTCGATTTCCACTTTGGATTCGGGAACAGCCTGTTCATCCAGTACGGTGACGACCTCGTCTCGATCGGCCACATGCAGAACGGCACCATTCCCGAAGCGCTCTGCCCTACGCCGAGCAGCCCGGGGCCCGGACTGTGGCCCGACGATGACAATCAGACGGGCCTGAGCATCCCCGTCGTGGCCGGCCAGTTCCTCGGGCGGGTGGGGAACACGGGCCGCTCCACCGCGCCGCACATCCACTTCCAGGTCGAAGGACAGGCCTCGAACACGATCTCCGGCGCGCCGATGCAGTTCATCAACGTCCGCGCCCTCGCCGACGACACCGCCGTCAGCAATCTCGGCGACTCGCCGGCGCTGCAGGCCCTGCAGGGGATGACGCTGCACAGGAAGACGCTCCTCCTCCCCAATCCGTGCGGGTTCGATCCACCGGAGGCCGGCTTCGCCGAGGTGAGCCGCCACGGCATTGCCGCCGAGTGCTACCAGGACGTGTTCAACGCCATCGTCTTCCGCGGCTATGCCCCCAAGTTCGTCGACGGCTACGACGTGGGCGGCCAGACCTTCTTCAACGCGACCTTCCATCCGGCCGACGCGCCCTGGGTGGCGCGCCACGGGCTGACGGGGGACGAGTACCAGACCCTCTTCGACGAACTCACCGGCGACGGCTACCGGCTGCACCAGATCGATTCGTACCTCGACGGGGGGAACGTCCGCTACGCCGCCATCTTCGAGAAGCGGCCGGGCCACCCGTCCGCGGCCTTTCACGGGCTCGACGACGGCGCGTACGGCGTCCAGGTCGATGAGCTGAAGGATGCCGGCTACGTGCCGGTGAACGTGTCCACGGTCGAGGTGGGCGGGAGCCTCTACTGGACGGGGCTCTTCGAGCAGGTCAACGTCACCGGCTGGACGGTGCAGTCGGTCCCGGCCGCGGACTACCAGGACACCTTCGACGACAACGTCGCCGCCGGACGGCTCCTCACCTACGTGCACGGGTTCAACACGGGCGCGGGGCCCTACATCACCGGTATCTGGGTCGACCCGATCGGCGGTGCCTCTGCGGCCGTCCACGGCAAGACAGCCGAAGAGTACCAGGCCGACTGGGAGGCCAACACCGGAGCTGGCCTGTTCACCCGGTACACCAGCGGCTACGACGACGGCGCCGGCTCGGCGCTGTTCGCCGCTCTCTGGCGCGCCCGGCCGAGCACCTCGATCACCGCCACGCCCGACGACCCGACGAACCAGACGTCGGCGACCTTCGAGTTCGCATCCAACAACCCGTTCGCGACGTTCGAGTGCAAGCTCGACGGCGGAGCCTTAACGAGCTGCGGCAGCCCCAAGACCTACACGGGGCTGTCCGAGGGGAACCATACGTTCCAGGTCCGGGCTCTCGACCGCGACCGCGTCCTGGACGCCTCAGCCGCCTCGTTCACCTGGCTGGTCGATACGACACCGCCGGTGATCACCATCACCCAGCCCACCGTAAACACCAAGACCGTGAACGGTGTGCTCAAGGCCGATCCGGTCCTGATCACGACGGTCGTCGGCTGGGCCACCTTCGCGGCGAACGTCACCGACAACCTCTCCGGCGTGGCGACCGTGGTGTTCAAGGTCGACGGCGTCCCCGTGCCCGGAGCCAGCGTCTCCCACGTCGGGGACGTCTGGAGCTTCGTGTTCGAGCCGCAATCGAAGAACGCCCATGACTACACGATCGAGGTGATCGCGACCGACCATGCCGACAACGTCGCGACGCAGTCGAGGATCATCAGCGGCGTGAAGACCGCCAAGAAGCTCTGACGCCGCGTCCCTCGCAATGGAGAAGGCCGGCTCGCCAGAGCCGGCCTTCTCACTCCCCGCGGCTAGCGCATGATCTCGACGAACCCCTCGTCTCCGTTCACGCGGATCTGCTGGCCTGTCCGAATCCTCTTGGTCGCGTCGACGACGCAGACGACCGCGGGGATCCCGTACTCGCGGGCGACCACGGAGCCGTGCGTCATCAGGCCGCCGACCTCCATCACCAGCCCCCTGGCGTTGATGAAGAGGGGAGTCCAGCCCGGATCGGTGTAGGGCGCCACGAGGATCTCGCCGGCGTTCAGGACGGCGGTCGACGGGTCGAGCACGACTTTGGCCTTCCCCTCGACGATACCGGGGGACGCCGCGCTCCCGGCGAGCGCGTTCTGCGGCAGGTTCTGCTGGCTGTGCCTCTTGGTGACGATCTCCCCCTCGCTGGTCAGGACGCGGGGCGGAGTGAGCTTCCGATCGCGCTGGTGCTCTTCCCTGCGGACTGCGACGATCTCCTCGAGCGCCGGCCCCTCGCCGCGCAGGGCGCCCTGCAGCTCCTCGACCGTCAGGAAAAAGACATCCTCCCTGGCGGCGAGGCGGCCCTGCTGCACCAGAATCCCGGCGCACTCGAGGGTCACGCTCCTGATCATGCCGAGCGACTGGATCAGCATGAACTTCGGGTGCTCTCGGATAGCGAGGTTGTTGCGGCACACCCGGATGAGCCGGCGCACCAGCGGCCGCTGCAGGGCGCCGGCCGCCCGGATCAGCCGCTGCGAGGCCTCGAGGCCCTGCTGTTTCAGCCTGGCGTGGTGGGCGCGGTGGGTGCCGCGCTCCTCGCGTGAGAGGTTGCCGACCAGCATCTGCACCAGCGGAGTGGGATGCTCGCTCCAGCGCGGACGCGTGATGTCGATCTCGGAGCCGGCGCGCATCCCGTACTTGCGCAGGAAGCCCTGCATCGCCTGATAGAACGCCTCCCCGCCCGCAAGCGTGCGCACGCTCTCGAGCGCTCCGCGGGCGTCGGATCTTCTGAGATGAGACTCCACCTCGGGGTACCCGCGGGCCATGTCGGCGAGGTCCCCCAGCTCCAGATCCATTTCCGTGGTGACGTTGCCGTCCAGCCCCTGCGCGAAGGCTGTCAGCTCTCGATCGACCCCTCTCCCTCGCAGGAGCCGCTTCAAGATCACCTGCGCCAGGACGGCGGACAACAGGATCGGGACGATCCTGGGGAAGATCTTGAGGAAGATTCCGCTGCTCTGCGAGCCGGCGACCTCGTAGCGCCGGGCCCCCGGGGCGGCCGCCTCGAGCTCCGAGCGATCCGTCTCGATGGTCGCATCGATATAGGCCCGGGCCCGACCGGTGCTTCCCTCCGGCGAGGAGAGCCACAGATGCCACATGGCCCTGGCCAGGAGCGGCCCGACAACAGGCAGCACCCCCTTGAGGGCGGTCAGCCTCGAGGCCGTGCCGTAGCCGAACTCCGGGCGCCGGACGACCTCCCTGACGGCCTCGGCCATGAGCGTGTCGACCGCGGTCAGGACCACGGGGAGCACCTTCCCGAATGGGCTCACCCGCAGGAGATCGCTCGGGTCGATGTAGAGCCGCCCTCCGGCGCCGAGCAGCGCCCGGCTGTTCCCGGTCTCGTCGCGGCCGAATGGGAAGAGGCGCCTCCAGATGGAGCGGGCGTAGGGCAGGAGGGCGTCGGTCATCACCTGGGCGTGGCCGAACGAGATGTAGACCCTGAGCTCCTGTTCGGAGGGCCTTGGCTCGGGCATTGGAAAGAGGGTCGTGATCGGGCGGCTCTGGACGATGTAGACCTTGCCGGCCTCGATGCACCACTCGATGTCCTGGGGTCTTCCGTAGTGCTCCTCGATCCTGGCGCCGAGCCGCGCGAGGTCTCTGGCCGCCTCGTCCGTCAGGGAGGGTGCCGTCTGTCGCTCCGGCGGGAGCGCCTCCTGTCGTGTGCCGCCGCCGGGCAGGGGGCGGATGGCCACGGTCTTTCGCGCGATTTTCTTGTCTGTGACTTCGTTGGTGCGTTTGTCGACCTTGAAGAGATCGGCGGAGACCAGCCCGGAGACGAGCGCCTCGCCCAGGCCGAAGCCGGCGTCGATCGAGACGATGTGCCGCCTGCCGTCGATCGGGTCGGCGGTGAACAGGATCCCCGAGACCTCGGGCGACACCATCCTCTGCACGACGACGCTCAGGAAGACCCGGCGATGATCGAAGCCGTTCTTGGCGCGGTAGGTGATGGCGCGATCGGTGAACAGGGAGACCCAGCAGTCGCGCACCTTGTCCAGCAGGGCCTCCCGGCCCCGGACGTTGAGGTAGGTGTCCTGCTGGCCGGCGAAGGAGGCGCCCGGGAGATCCTCCGCCGTCGCGCTCGAGCGGACGGCGTAGGAGTGCTCGGCCCCGGCGTCCCTCCAGGCGGCCTCGACCGCGTGCGCTATGTCGGTCGGGATGGGCGCCTGTCCAAGGCGGGAGCGGACCTCCTCCCCGAGCCGGCGCACCGCTTCGGTGTCCTCGGGGTTCAGGGCGGCGAGGCGGGAGAAGAGCGCCGTCGTGTCGCCCGCGCCATCCAGGAACGCTCGAAAGGCCTCCGTCGTGACGCAGAAGCCTCCCAGGACCGGGAAGCCGGCCTGCGTCAGCTCGGCCAGGCTGGCGCCCTTGCCTCCGACCCTGGCGAGGTCCCGCTTGTCGAGCTCGGAGAACCTGGCGATCCAGGGTTCGCTGGTGGTGTGCATCCTTGCATGAGGCTACTCGATTCACGACCGTATGCGAAGCCAGTCTTTGCTTCAGGATCGGGCGCCCAGGTCGTCGCGGTTCCTGGGACTCGAACGCCTGATTCACAGGTCCCGCTCGTGCGGATGGTTTTCCCATTCGGGCCTGATAGCATGGACGTGTTCCGCACGGATTGGAGACAATCTCTGACGCTGGAGGAAGCTGCCAATGACGCCGAATCGATTCACCGGCGGGTGCGAGTGCGGAGCCATCCGCTACGAATGCTCCGCCGCGCCCATCGTGATGTTCAACTGCCATTGCCGCGAGTGCCAGAAGGTCACCGGCGGGCCGTACATCCCCGTCGTGGTCGTGCCGGCGGAGGCATTCAGGCTGACTCGCGGCGCGCTCCGCTATCACTTCACACCTAGCGAGATGACAGGCCAGCACAAGCGGGGCTTCTGCGGAGACTGCGGCTCGCGGGTCACCGGAGGGCAGTCCGCGAAGGGAACGCCCTGGGTCGAGGTCACCGCCTCGAGCCTGGACGATCCGAGCTGGTTCCGCGCGCAGCACGATATCTTCGTGACCAGCGCACAGCCCTGGGACCTGCTCGACCCCGGCCGGCCGAAGCACGATCGCTACGCGCCCCGGTAGGCGCGCCCCGAGCGTCACTGGGGTTATCATGACCGGAGGAGGATACGGTGCGTGCCGGGCGTCGGGTACTCGTGCAACAGGATCGGCACCTCAGGTTGCGAGGCGACTCCCCGCACCTAGCGCTTCGCGAGGGGACGATGTGCGACGCCCTCGAGTATCCGGACACGACCTGATGCCCCAGGTCTCCGAAGCCTGCCGCCTGTTCCATGGTCTGCACGAGTCGGGCTGCTTCGTCATCCCGAATCCCTGGGATCTCGGCAGCGCGCGGCTCCTGGTCAACCTCGGTTTCAAGGCGCTGGCCACGACCAGCGCCGGGTTCGCCTGGACGCAGGGACTGCCGGACCACCAC
>DASYUH010000073.1 GCA_036001465.1 Candidatus Polarisedimenticolia bacterium | reverse complement strand
GATCGCGCCGGCTGTAGCCGTAGTTGTCGACCGCGACGTTCAGGAAGAACTGGTTGTCATTGCTCACGCGGTCCATGCTGAACAGGAAATCGAACGAAGTCGCGGCGCGCGCCGGCCCCGGCATGGCGCACAAGGCGAGCGTCAGCACGACGCCAAAGATGGTGTTTCCACGAAATCGCATCATGGCTTCTTCCCTCCTCCACGAGATTACGCACACGCTCATACCAGCAAATGCGATGCCATGCGGGCCGGGGCGGGGAAACAAGCGAGAAACCGTGATGCTTCAATCAGTTTCGCGGATTCGCGAATCACGCCGGCGTGCGACCCGCCATCGTGACGCGCGCGTGGTGTCATTCCGCGGGGACAGGTCTGCGCCAGTGCTTCCAGACTCGAGCTCGCCGCTTCGCGTCCGTTCCACCAGTTGGATGGCGGCGGATGTTTTCCATCATGGCAGAACGCGGCGCGCCAGGGGATTCACGGTCGCGGGACCTGGCGGCAACCACGCGAGGGTCCGGCTCACCTCGGAGACCCGAGTCCGGCTTTCCTCATTCTTTCGCGGAGACCGTCGACACAGCGGGAGAGCCCCATTCCCAGCGCCCGAACCCCGGCGCGGACACCTTCCATCATCGGGCTGCAGGGATGGGATCGGATCGGCAACGGCAAGGGCAGCATCAGCAATGACGGCCACTACGTCGCGCTCAACACGCACGTGAGCGTCCCGGGCGATCACCCCACTTTCATGGTCGTGGACCTGACTTACAGTCCGACGGCCCGGGAGTGCGGCAACGCACGATCGAGCGTGATCGTCAATGCCGAACAGCCGTACCTGGCGACTTCAGGGGCACCCGCGGGTCGAGGCCTCGATTTCCGCGTCGCGCGCCTGCACCAGGTCGGGCCCGAACTCGTCGTAGGTCCCGTGGCCGGCGCAGTGCTCGTCCCGCACCAGGAACCAGACCCCATCTCCGAGTGGCGGCTGTCCGAGGAAGATGGCGGACGGCGGGGGGTTGTCGTTTGTCAGGCACGCGAGCGTCGCCTGGCTGAAGTCGCCCCCGCTGTTCAGCACCCCGGAGAGGAAGCCGGCGACCATGTCGTAGCCGCGCGCCCCGGCGATCGGCGGCCAGGAGATGCTGCCGTCCTGGAAGAGCGACAGGTCGGGAGTCTGCCCCGCGGTCGGACCGGTGCATGGCAGGACGGTGACGGTGAGTGGGCTGCCGCCGCCGAATGGCGGAAGCCCATCGTCCCTCGCGGCGACGAACATGCTGAAGGTCCCGACGTCGCCGTCGCCCGGATGCAGCGCGAGAAGTCCCGCCCCCCCGCCACTGTCGGTGAGCGCGGCGAACGCGGGGATGGCCATGCCGGACAGGCTGATCGCGTTCCCGTCCGGGTCGGTGGCCGTGATGGGAAGGTCGAGAGCCTCGCCGGCATACAGGGTGATCTCGCCGAGCGGATCCATGCTCGGCGGCCGGTTGGTGACGGTGACGTTCACCGGCAGGGCGAACGTGCTGCCACCGTGTGTGACCGCCACCGCGTCCGACCCGGCGCCGACCGCCTGCACGAGGCCGTCGGGACTGACCGTGACGACCGAGCCCGTCCCGCTCGAGACGCCATAGGTCGTCCCGGCGTTCGCAGAAGACAGGTCGATCACGCTTCCGTCGGCAAAATGTCCAAGGACGCGGATCTGCTTCGCTTCCCGCGGGAGGGAGAAGGCCAGATCGGAAGGGATCACCTCCATGGACACGGGCGCATCGTCGCGCCGCACCACGATGTAGGTCGAGGCTGCGTAATTCTCCGGACCCGGCCCGAATGTCCCTGCTTCGAGCTCGATCACTCCCGCGCGGCTTTCCGGGACCGCAAAGATCGCCGAGAACGGACCCGGTCCTTCGACGATTTTGTGCCTTCCGTCGCCGCCGAACACCGCGCCGTCCACCGGATTGCCGCCCGTGATCGTGAATTGCACCGTGACCATCCCTCCGGGCTGGACGATGGTGCCCGGCGCCGGGGTCATCTCGACGATCGCGGTCGTGGGACGTGGCGCCTCGAAGGGCTGCGCGGAGGCTGGACAGGGCTGCTGCGAAATGGGCGGCACCAGCGATCGGGCGAGCGGCGTGAAGTGCCGGAATGACACGCCGTCGATCGGATCGAGCAGGGCGTCCCTCACCCTTCGCCAGACCTCCATCGATTCGGTTTCGCCGACGTCCTCGTGATCGTAGGACAGGTCGGTGTGGACCACGCCGGGCTCGACTCGGAATGCGAGCGGACTCAGCTGCCCGACGGCGCTTTCCATGGAGACGATCGTGTCGTGGTTCCTCTGCACGCCGAGAAGGTTCTGGACCGTGACGGTATCATGCCCCGACAACCAGGGAATCCAGTCGAGCCACCACTCTGTGTCCGTGTACGTCTGCTGAATGCCCGCGATGGCCCGGGCGGGTACGTCCGTCGTCCCCAGGCGCTCCAGAGCGAACGCATTGGTCTGCATATCGTACAGTCCGGCCCCGATCGGCCGGCCGTCCGACTCGAATTTATGCTCGATGGTCGGCCTGAACGGCAGATTGAGCCGCTCGCACTTGTGCACCAACAACCAGTCGATGAGCGCCGTCCCGCGGTGGGGCGAGCCGATGGTGATCAGCTTGTGGAAGTCTCCCTTCATGAAGTTCGTGTTCTTGCGATAGGTGTAGAGTTGGCTCGCAACGCGCGCGCGCGCCGACAGCCCACCCAGGCTGTGCCCGACGACGTCGACCTGGGTGATCGCCATACCCGCCTCGCGATAGGTCCGTCGGGCCGCCTCGACGCCGTCGACGATCGCCTTGACGCTGCGCAACTCCGCTGGGTCGAGCTCCCATGGATCGAAGGTCGGGACCGCGTGCTGGTCACTGTAGTCGACCACACAGCCGTCGCACACGTTGAACCCGAAACCCCTGAGCCATCCCTGCATGCCGCCGGCCCCGGTCCCCCACGCGTCCGTCGCACTGCTCCAGACTCCATGCACGAGGACGACCGGTGGCGCCACCAGGGTGAGAACACTGCTCTCGTGCCCGGCCGACGTCTGGACGTCCATCTCCAGGGGTTGCGGAAGCGTGAATCCGGGCGGCGGGTTCTCAGGTGGACGGTAGAGCGCGAAAGCGATTCTCTTGCCGTCGTGTGTCGTCTGCGCGTCGACGGTCAGGGTGTTTCCCTCGGACGTTCCGTCGAGCATCATCAGGGTGCCCCACTCCAGGCCCTGGGGGGGCTGGCCGTCGGGCGCGGTCATGGAAAACATCACCTGGCCGGCAGCGTGCTTACGCAGCAGGAGCAACGTCACCCCGTCCGCGACGACGCCGATCCGCCTGACTTCGGCCTTCACCAGCTCGTCGATATCCTGGTTGACCAGGACCTGCCCGCCGACGGTTGCCAGAGAGTCCCCGTCGCACTTCGTCGATCCCTTGCACGCGGGATCCACGATTTCGATCCCCGGTCCCTGACCCCGATAGATGTAGGCCGCGCCCACGATCTGCTGGCCGTTCGAGAAGTTCGTGGCGCCGATGATGACGTCGCTTGCGCCGTCGCCGTTGACGTCACCCGCTGTGGCGACCGGATCGTCGTCGATCCCCGGCGAGCCCAGGCGGCTGTCGGCGCACCAGTCCGCACCGGGAAGGAGGCCGTCCTTTCGCCCAAGATGAAGGAATGCGCTCGACTGGGTCAGGCCGTTGCAGACCGCGGTCCCGTTGACGAGCACGTCGTCGAAGCCGTCGTTGTTCACGTCCATGGCGCCCGCCAGACCGGTGGACATGCTGGTTGCCGAGCGGGCATACGAGAGAAACCGGGATGGGATCGGCAGGGGCCCGTCCTTCGTCCCCATGTAGACGTCGACCAGGCCGAGGTGATGGCCCACGAGGAAATCGGCGTAACCATCGCCGTTGACGTCCCCGGCCCCGGCGAGCAGAGTGCCGATCGATTCCTGCGTCGCGCCGCCAACAGTCCAGCCGGGCGACTGCGCGGGGGGACCCCCGATGCTGTAGTACAGCGACACACGGCCTCCGTAGAAAGACCCGTTGTAGTTGCCGTATCCGCTCACCAGGACGTCGCCGTACCCGTCCCCGTTCACATCGCCTGCTACCGCCACCATCCAACCGAAGAACTGCTGGTCCTCCCCCCCCTCGACGACCCAGCCCGGAGTCCCGGCGCCATCCATGTAACCGTAGGCGCGGCCGTCGTGGATCTTGGTGCCGCCGCTGTAGGTGTAGGCGCCGATGAACACGTCATCCCTGCCGTTGTTGTTGATGTCCCCCATGGCGATCGAGGAACCGAAATCGGTGATGATCAGGTCGGGCTCCGTCGGGCCGAGCCTCCAGGAGGCCGTTTGGGGCAAAGCCCCTCCTCCGTTATGAAAGACGTAGGCGCGCCCCGGCTTGAGCTCCTGCTCGTCGAGGTATCCGGGCGAGCCGACGACGACGTCGCCGTACCCGTCTCCGTCGACGTCGCCCCCGGCGATTGCCAGTCCGAAGAAGGCGTACTGGTTCTCTCCGTCTGCCGTCCAGGATGGTGTCAGGCTCATCCCGTTCTCGGTGGCCATGAAGAGGAAGGCGCGCCCCTGCTGGAAGAACTCGCCGCTGTAACTCGGCGCGCCGACCACCACGTCGTCCAGGCCATCCTTGTTGACGTCCCCCGCGGTCGAGACCGCCGTGCCGAAGGCGCTGCTGCTGGGGCCAGGACCCTGCAGAATCCAGGACGGCGTCGTGACGAGCGGCATCAGGATCAGCGGGCGGATCGCTCCCTTGTCGTCCACGCTGATCACCAATTCGCCGTCATGCAGCGAGAGGCTCGCTGGAAATTCCTGACCTCTCGCGTCGGTGACCCGTGGCGCCCGGTACTCGAGGACGGTCGTCCCGCGGCGATCGCTGAAACGCACGACGCTTCCGTCTTCGCTCTGAACCGGCCTTGCATCGGATATGACTCCGATCTCGATCTGGAGCGGCCGGTCCCGGATATCCTTTGCTTCCGGTGTTCCGTCGCCAGACACAGAGAATCCGGCTTGAAGGCCCTCCGGGCTGTTGACGTACCACTCATCGAGGCCGGCCCGCTTGCGCTCGACCCGCTCCTGCGTCACGACCACCGTGCCTCTCCCCGCCGTCTTCAACGCGCCTTCGCGCCCGAAGCGCTTCAATCGGAGGCCTATCTTCCACGCCGCAGCCTCCGGTCGCAACGGAACCATCTCGATCCCCCGACCGGCCACGGTGGTACGAATCCCCTGCGCCCGGTTGGGCGCCGACAGGATTCCCCGCCGGCTCACGGAGAACCGGTACTCCGAGCGGAGGATGTTGCCCCGGACGCGATCGAGCCAGCCCTCCGGGACCGCGAGCTTCAACGGAGTGTTTTCTGCGACGGCCCCACCTGGCGGGACGGCACCGTTTCGTGGCGGCGCCGGCGCACCGTCGTGAACGGCAGCGCGCGGACTCGCCGAGGGGGCAATCGACAACGAGAAGGCGACGAGGCCCAGCGTCACCAGGACGGGAGCTCGCGACTTCGCCATGTTGGCTCCATGCCGTGACGGGCAGAGCGGCTTTGTTTGGCGAAGCTTACCACGCGCGGCACACTTTCAACTTGTATTGCGTCCTCGTCTCCGCGCGTGGCGCCGCGTCGGGCGTGAAGATTCCCTGAAAATTCTTGTTGACACCGGACATTTATTCGTGTATCTTTCACCGTACGGATTCGGCCTCTACCAATTGCCGATCGCACTGCTGGAACCGCCCCCGACAATCTGACTCGTCGCGAGTTTCTTCCGCCCCCGGAAACGCTCGAACATGAGGGCACCTGTCCGACTCGCCACGTGCGCTGCGTTGCTCATCTTCGCGATGGTCGCGTCGCCTGCCCGCGCTTCCGGCCTGCAAACGTCGGCGCGTCCAGGACGGTCGCTGGCCCGGACGTTTTCCACGCCCCGCGCCTCCCCGCGGCTCCGGGCGTTTTCCAAGCCCCGCGCTTCCACATCGGCCCGGACGTTTTCCAAGGGATGCGCTACGTCGCCAGCCCGGACGTTTTCCCCCTGGGCAGCGATAGGCCACCCGGGTGGGCGCGCCGACTCTTCACACGGACATGCGGGTCTACCGGGTCGAGGCGGCGCGGGTTTCGGTGTGCGCCCAATCCTTGTCGTCGAGCTGCCAGCCGCCGCCCAGGGACTTGTACAGCTCGACCAGCGTCGCGAGCCGGTCGAAGCGGGTGCGTGCGAGGGAGTTCTCGGCGGGGAAGAGTTGCTGCTGCGCCTGCAGGACCTCGAGATAGTCGGAAAGACCGGCAAGGTAGCGCGAGTTCGACAGGCGGACCGCCTCGCGGTAGGCGGCGACGGCGCGGGCCTGCTCGGTCTCGGTGTCGGCGAGCTTCTGATACGCGACGAGGGCGCTGGAGACCTCGACGAAGGCATTCGTCACGCTCCGCTCGTACTCCACCTTCGCCTGTTCCCATCGGGCGACGGCGGCGCGGTGCTGGTTCTTGAGGCGGCGCCCCTGGAAGAGCGGGCTGAGCAGGCCGCCGCCCACCGACCAGGTCCTCCCCTCTCCGAAGAGGTCGGACACCTGGGGGGCCACGCCTCCGAAGGCGCCGGTCAGGCTGATTGTCGGGAAGAAGTCGGCGACGGTCACGCCGACGTCGGCATTGGCGGCGACGAGCTGCTGCTCCGACTGGCGGATGTCGGGGCGGCGCTTCAGGAGGTCCGACGGCAGCCCCGCCGGGACCTGCTCCGGCAGCGGCTGGTCGTTGAGGGCGGCGCCGCGGGGAATGTCCCCCGGGTTTCTCCCGAGCAGGAGGCCGAGGAAATTCTCTTCCGCGACGATCTGGCGCTCCAGGTCGGGGATGCTCGCGCTCGTCGTTGCCAACGAGGCCTCGGCGCTCGAGGTCTCCAGGGCCGAGGCGGTTCCCGCCTCGAGCCGCCGGCTGAACAGGGCATGAGTCTCCTTGAACGCCGTCGCGGTCCGCCGGGCGATCTCAAGCTGGAAGTCGAGCTCACGCAGACGGAAGTAGCTCGTGGCCACCTCGGAGGCGAGCGACAGCAGGACACCGCGGCGGGCGTCTTCGGTCGCCAGGTAGCGCGCGAGGGCCGCCTCGTTCAGCCGCCGCAAGCGGCCCCAGAGGTCGATCTCCCAGGACAGGCCGAGATTGACGTCGTAGAGATTGATCGTCTGGGTGACCGGGGAGACGGATCCGGACCGACGGCTGCGCGACCAGCCGCCGTCGGCCTGGATCGCTGGAAGGAATTCAGATCGTGCGATGCCGGCATTCGCCCGCGCCTCTTCGACGCGCGCGGCGGCGAGGCGGACATCGAAGCCGTTCCGGAGCGCTTCGTCGATCAGGGCTTTCAGGGCCGGGTCCTGGAAGATTTGCCACCACGCCTCGTCGGCGAGGGAGGCGACCTCCGACGGGACAGCCCCAGGCTCCGCCGCGCCGGCGTCGGTGGGGAGGGCCAGCCCGCGGATCTGCTCCGGGACGATGACGGGCGGCCGCTTGTACTCGGGGCCTGCGGCGCAGCCGGTGAGAAGCGCGCCGACGGCGAGCACGCCGGCGAGCGCCCCGCCAAGCGCCCCGGCGAAGCCGACCACGCGACCTGAGGCGGTGGACAGCCTGGCGGCGGACTGCCGACTAGACCGGCTCATTCGATCACCTCCGTCCCGACTCCTGCGGCGACGGGGACAGGACGCCCGTGCCCGGCGCGGAAGAACGCCACGCGGTCGAGCACCCGCTCCTGGAACCGCTCCAGGTACAGATAGATGACCGGCGTGATGT